>NZ_CDWTMG010000203.1:0-9142 GCF_977945845.1 Frankia sp. CcMO1 | reverse complement strand
CCCTAGATGGAACGTACTGCCTGTCTCGTCTCATCTTGGCAGGTAGGGAAGTGGCCTTCCTCCCCTCCAGTTACGGATTTCGCTCGGGCCGGCGGGCGTATGACGCGATAGCTGAGACCCACAACTTCGCCACCCAGGGATACGAGTGGATGTTCGAGGGGAACATCGAGGTCTGTTTCGACAACATCTCGCACTCGGTCGTCATGGGCCGGCTGCGGAAAAGGGTCACTGACAGGCGCGTGTCCACGCTGGTGAAGGCGTTTCTGAAGGCTGGAATCCTTGGTGAGGATCAGGTCAGCACCGGTGGTCTGACAGCACGCAACAGGCCACGGTATGACCGGCGCGTAAACGTGTGGAGGGCCCGGTGCCCAGTAATGGGTACGCCGGGTTCGGGGGACGGCCCGGGGAGACGGGTCGGTGGAAACACCAGTACCGCGCCCCGGGTCGGTCCCACCGCGCCAACAAGGCGGTCGGTGATGTCCGCCGAAGGGCCACCCACCGGATCCGCGGCCGCCGCGGCCGCGCTACCGACCCCGAGTACACGATCAAAGGACTTCTCGTCCGGGGCCCCGCGGACGCTCACCCCGGCCGGCCGCAACCGGATCCTGACCACCCTGGCAACCCTCGGCGGCGAGGCCGCCTTCGAGATCGACGCTGCCTGGCGCGCGAAGAACCTCCTGCTCGAATACACAGAGCACACAGAGCACATGGCTTCAAGATTCAGAACGGGCTCTCGCGCCTGATTGTCAAGGACGCCCGCAAGGTTTGGAAGAAGCGGGCTGGTTCACCCGCCGGAGATATGGCTGTGCCCAACGGGCGGACGTTTCAGGATCTTCCCGGCCTCTCGGGTAGGTGGAAAACCCGACCTCTCGGGTAGGTGGAAAAGTTGCGCATAGGGCAGTAGACTACTGAATCATTATGGACACCATATATTCCTTCCGATCCCGGCGGCCCCGGACACCGAGACACCGTGACCGTCGAGCCATGGTGACGGTGCTTGGCGCCCTCGTCATTCCATCGGCTCTGTTCCTCAGTGGCTGCGGCCAGAGCTACAAGCAGGATAACGGCGGCGCCGTGCCCGTGCCGCGGTCCAGTACCGAGAGTTTGCAAGGCGCGACACCCCGGCCGGCGCCGGCCGGGGTCATCGGCCACGTTACGAATGGCCTGGCCCAGACGGCGGTCCCCACCCCTCCCGGCGGAAAATTCTAAGAACCTGTTTTAAATCTTGTCTTGACCTCGGACGCGCGCCGAGCGCCAGGGATCGGACTCCGGCGCTCGGCGTGCCAACCGGTCGACAGCTTGCTTTATCGGGTTGGGATACGGGACCGGGGTAATTCTAAAACAGCTTTTTAGGTCGGTGGCCTAGGGGATTCGCACCCCTGGGCAGGTAGAGGCAGGGTGACAGGGCAATCCCGAAGAGCCAATCCTGCAGCCGTTGACCTGTCCGTGGTCTTCCCGACGGGCTGACGAGCGGGAGTGACCCGGTCGGGTCGCGCGGGTCGAGAACATCCTCGCCCCACCTACACCACATCCGACCGAGTTACGAAACAACCTTTTGTAGGATACGGGTGTTTGACGGCAAGGCCAGCGCTAGCGTCGGGCAGCGGAATGTGCGCTTTCGGTGTCGCTGGTGGGGTCCAGCCGCCGTAGTGTCTCGTCTGCGCTGTGCTCCACCCGTTGCATCGTGAGGTGCAGGATCGGCGGGGTCATCATGGTGGTGACGAGCGCCACGAGAACCACCACCGTGTAAGCTGCCGTGTTCAACACGCCGAGGCGCAGCCCCACTCCGGCGACGACCAGGCCGATGACCCCGCGGGCGTTGAGCCCGGCGCCGAGCGCGAGGGCCTCCCAGTGGCCGAGCCGGCTGGCCCGGGCGCCGAGGTAGGCGCCGGCGAACTTGCCTGCGACGGCAAGCAGCAGGACCACCAGGCCGGCGGCGAGGACCGACAGGTCGGTGAGCTTGCCGAGATCGACCCGTAGCCCGGCGGTGGCGAAGAAGATCGGCGCCAGTACGGTGAGCACCACCGTCCGCAGCGGCGCGACCCGGTCGGGAGCGAAACCCCGGCTGGAACCGATGACGATGCCGGCGATGAACGCGCCGAAGACCGCCTCGAGTCTCAGCGCCTCCGTGGCCGCCGCCGCGGCCAGGATCAGTACGGTGATGGCCACGATGTGGCCACCGCCGTGGCGCGCCGTGCTGGCGTATCGAAGTGCCCTTCGGACCGTCGGAGGACCGGCTACCAGGGCGGCCAGCACGGCGCCGAGCACGCTGACCACCGGCACGGCGATGTCACTGCCACGCACGCCCGTGGTCGCCATCGCCGACATCATGGAGAGTGCGGACCACCCGGCCACGTCGTCGACTGCGGCCGCGGCCAGGGTGAGCTGGCCGACGTTGCGGTCCAGCAGGTTCATGTCGATGAGGATCTTCGCGGCTACCGGGATCGCGCTGACCCCGAGCGCGACGCCGAGGAACAGCGCGAACACCAGCCGATGGGCGCCGTCCGCGACGAGAGAGCCGGGCAGCAGCAGACCCGCCAAGACGCCGAGGCCCACCGGAACCAGCAGCCCGGCGAGGCCGACCCGGGCGGCGGTCAGACCCCGGCGCCGCAGCATCTGGATGTCCATCTCTATGCCGATGAATCCGACCAGCAGAATCACGCCGAGCTGGCCGACGGCGTCGAGGAGATGGAACTGGTCGGCCCGTGCGGGCAACAGCCAGCCGGCGAAGCCAGGCGCGAGCGTGCCGAGCAGGGATGGCCCGAGGATCACGCCGGTGAGGAGTGCACCCACCACTGCCGGCATTCCCAGCCGCATTGCCGCCCGCCCGAGGAGATAAGCCAGCCCGAGCAGGACGGCGATCTGGAGCAGGAAAACGAGAAGTACATGGGACGACAGCGCGGCTACCGGACCGGATGCGTTGACCATCACTACTCCTGGGAAGGGCAGGCGGACGTCTAAACCGACGGTGACGCCGAGCACGAGCGAGAGTGGGAGGACGAGGTAAACCGCGGGTAGGTCCGATGCGCTGCGTACATAACCGTTGCTCCCCCCGGGCCGGCGAGCGTTTCTTGGTAGATCATCGGGTCAGCCGCCAACCGCCCGCATGATGGTTTTTGCGTACGTGTCGTAGGCGTTGCCCTCGGTCAGGAGCAGACGGGGGATGACGAGCTCACATGCCAGTAGCCGCAGCACACGGTGTTCGTCCCGCAAGCCGTCAACCCGGCCGAAGATCAACGGTCCGTATCGGTTTTCCAGTGCTTCATACACACCGTACGCCCATTCACGCTCGGCTGGTGTCGGCTGGATCACTTCGTTCCGGCCGCCGAACGGTTCGTGTGCCCACCAGCCGCCGTCCCGGGCGACTCTTTTGCGGACCGTGTGGCTCAACTTTCCGTCTAGGAAGACGAAGGAGAGTTCCCCGTGGGTCAGGATCGATGAAAGAAAGGGCTGGACACAGACGTGATGAGTGGACACCAGGTCACGGAGCAGAGTCTCGGGTTCCGTGCCGCGGCGTGGTGCCAGGCCCGTCGTCGACGTTGCTTTGTGGCCGTTCCGGACGAAGTGCGTTGCTGAGGTGCTCGGCCCGCTCCGTGAGACCCGGAAGGTGCGCCAGGAGCCGGCCGAGACGGTTGGCTTGATGACGGCATGGTCCCATCCGGTCTGGGCCATGAGCGTGTCAATCGTCACGTCCTCGCCCCGGGAAACCCACCGGGTCGGGATCACCGCGATGCCGTCCTGTTCGAGCTCTGACAGGTACCGCCGTTTGTCGAGCGTCCCGACGGCCACCCGCATCGAGTTCAGAATGGGAATCTTCCCGTCCAGCTCCAGGTAAAGTTTCCGGATCTTGTCAAGGAAGTCGGGCCGCTCGTGGAAGCCGCGGCACATTCGTAGGTTCACGCCATCGAACGCTGTCCAGTCGACGGCGTGCACGTTGTCGAGGTGAACCGCGACTGCCGTGACACCGTAGTCAGCCAGGGTAGTAACGATCTGTGGGTACTCCGCATGCTGCGAGTCAAAATGTAGGTAGGCGATCGGTCGCCCAGTGGTAACGGCTTTCATTCATCCTTCCTCAGTAAGGCCGCGCGGTTAGCGAATTCGCTGGCCGTCGCGCTGTCGCTGGGGCGGCGTACAAGCAGGCGTAGGCGTCGGACCGCCGTGTCCGCCCCGTCCCACAGATAGGCGGCGGTGAATCCGGCGAGCAGGGCGTACGGCCGCAGCCGGATCACCCACCGCAATCGGGTGTTGGCCGGCACGGGTAACCGGTCCAACCAGGTCGCGGTGCCCTCAGGTCGTAGTTCCGCGGGTTCCACCAGGTCATGAGCTGAAATATCTCGTCCCCGGTCCCCGCCGATCGCCAGCCACCACAGCTTAGGAGTCGAAATGAAATAACTTGCGCGTTTCGAACCCTCCACAGGCCTGTGACCTGCGACGATGCTCTCGATCACGTATTTGTTACTTCATTACGTCCCCTTAGGCAGCGGCGCGGTGACGTTCTGGACGCTACGAACCGTTGGTAGCTTGACACCGTGATCCAGCCGCCAGCGTGCGCGGGCAGCGAGGTTGGCCTGTAGCCGGCTCTGTATCCAATGCACGGTTTCCGGCGGCAACCACCGCCACAGCGGGGCCCGGGAGTAGAACAGCGTGGATTGGAGACGCCGCCGGACGCGGCGGTGCTTCGGGGTCTCCCGAGTAGTGTCGCCCTCGGTGTCGACGAGCCATCGGGTGATCGCTGAACGGGTGCTGCCCACCGACCAGAAGACCATCATGTCGAGCACGTGGGACAACACGAAGAAGCGAGGGTCCGCGATCGCGGCAGTGTACTTTTCACGGACCATCGCGCGCAGCATGTGCCAGTCCTGGCGAGTGGCTCGGTTCACCCGCTCGATATACGCCCGGTCCAGGTGCCCGGAGCGGACGTCGTCCTGGATAATGTTGGCGAGATGCCAACTGGTCACCAGGGCCAGCGCGATTCCCTGGCTGTAGTAGGCGTCGATGATGCTGCCCGCGTCGCCTACCATTGCATATCGCTGCGGGCTGACGAACGTGTCGGTCCAGTGCTGGACGTTGCGGTAGGTCCGGAACTCAAGGAGCGACTCCGGTGCGATTACCTTGTCGAGGACGGGGTGCCGCCGGATGAGATTCCAGAACTGCTCCTGCGGAGTTCGGCCGGGTGGCGCCGACCGCTGGTCGAAAGTCGCACCGACGCTGATCCGGTCCTTCGAGAGCCGGATGACCCAGATCCAGTAACCGCCCCCACACAAATGTACGGTGTACAGGTCGCGTTGCGTATTGCGGCCGTTAGGGAAGGTATGCGTCCACTCGTCACCGAACAGACCGTCGGTCACGCCCTCGAACTGGCCCCAGACGGCCGTCGTCTGAAATCCGTCAGTCAGTTCCCGCCGCTCCGCGGCATGTCCGCGGCCACGGGCCAACAACCGGTTGCGCCCAGAACAGTCGACGACCCAGCGCGCCCGGATGATGTTACTGTTTCCGGTTGTGCCGTCAAGCCATTCCACCTGATGCCAGTCCGCTCCCGGGGAGATCTGTATGTCGCTCACTCGGGCGGTGTCGACGAAAGTTATTCCAGCACGCCGTCGGACGGCCGCGCACATCGCATCCTCCGCTTCGGGGCGGACGATTTGCATGTCGAGGAACATGCAGCGGAACCACTTCTTGTCGGGCGCAAGATCGTAGAGATAGTGCGGCGGATTCGGGTCGGCATTGATGGCCCACTCGGTGGCGTCGCGGAAGTCTGATCTGTTCTCCGTGCCGTGGGAGAACCATACACCGAGTTTCGCGAATGATTTCTCGGTGATGAATTTGTCCAGCTCGCCCACAGCGCGGAGAAAAGCACTTGTGAAGCCTAGGAACGACTCTCCGACCTTGTAGCTGTGTTTCTTGTCGCGAAGGTTGTCGATCAGCGTTACTCGCAGGCCTCGTTTGGCAAGCTGAAGGGCGTTCGCCAGGCCTACGATGCCGGCACCGACTACCACGACATCAGTTTCGGAGGTCGTCCGCCGAATCGTCGGCACGCCCCCCATTGAATGGGCTTTCTCGTTGGTCATCAAATCAGGGATTTGTCGAAGTTGCAGGGGGGCGCGGGTCGGCCTCGTCTGCCGGCTGGATTTTCGCACTTGGTCTCGCATGCTTGGTCTCGCATGAAATTTACTTCGTCATAAGTGCACAGGGCTGGTGTCGACGATATCAAGGGGCTTGTGTTGGCCAGCTCGCTCACCAGCAGCTCAGTGGGCTCGACGAGGTGGACATCTCCCTCCACTCAGTGCGTCCCACACGAACCGGCGGGCTGCCCGCGCTGACGTCGGCTGCGGGGGCAGCGCCATGATCAGGATGGGGTACCGCGCCAGTCGCCGCGGCTCCGGCGCCTGGCATCCCAAGGCTGCCGGCAGTGCAGTCTGCGTTCTCGGCATGGGCACAGCCTGAGCGACGGACCGGCGTGCGGGGACGGGAGAACTACCTGTTTCACTACCTGTCCGCCCACCTGTCCGCCCCAGTTGTGTCCCCCCGCAGGTAGCGGGACGGTGTTGTATGTGTCCGGACGTGGAAGGTCGAACCTGCCGGCGGAACTGACCAGCTTCGTCGGTCGCAGACGGGAGCTGGCAGAGGCATTGCGGTTGCTGTCCGGCGCCCGGTTGCTCACGCTGACCGGGCCCGGGGGGGTCGGGAAGACCCGCCTCGCCCTTCGGCTCGCGGCGGACCGGCAGCGCGCGTTCCCCGACGGTGTCTGGATCGCCGAGTTGGCCGACCTCGACGACCCGTCACTGGTCGCCGACGCGGTCGCCGAGGCGATGGGCCTGCAGCGCCTCTCCGGGCGATGGACCGCGGCGACGCTCGCCGCGCACCTTGCTCCGTGCAGGATCCTGCTCGTGCTCGACAACTGCGAGCACCTCGTGGACGCGTGTGCCCGGCTCGTCGACACCCTGCTGCGCGCGGGCCCGGGCCTGCGGGTCATCGCAACCAGCCGCCACCTGCTCGGGGTGGCCGGGGAACGGGTGCTGGGGGTGCCCCCGCTGAGGGTGCCCCCGGTGCCGGCCCCGGGCGCGGACCAGTCCGCCTTGGCTGGCGGGCTCGTCCAGTACGAGGCGGTGAGCCTGCTGGCGGAACGCGCGGCAGCGGTGCTCGGGGAATTCAGCCTCGACGAGGGCAACTGGCGGACCGTCGCGTTGCTGTGCCATCGCCTGGATGGCATCCCGCTGGCGATCGAACTGGCGGCTGCTTGGCTCCGGACGCTGTCCCTGGAGCAGATCCTCGATCGGCTCGACAACCGCTACAGCCTGTTGACGCGAGGCAACAGAGCCGGGCCCCGCCGCCAGCAGACCCTGCGCGCGCTGATCGACTGGAGCTTCGGCCTGTGCAATCCCGACGAGCAGCAGATGTGGGCGTGCCTGTCGGTGTTCGCCGACGGGTTCACGTTGGAGGCGGCTGAGCAGGTGGGGGGTGCCAGGTGCCCGCCGGCAGTCGTGCTGGACGTGCTGAGCGGGCTGGTTGACAAGTCGATTCTGGTCCGTGACGACGACGAGGGGACGGTCCGGTTCCGGATGCTGGACACCATTCGCCAGTACGGCCAGGACCGCCTGCGCGAGTCCGGTCGGGAGCAGGACGTGCGCCGTCGGCATCTCGCCTACTACCGCCGGATGGCGGCCCTCGCCGACGCTCAGTGGTGCAGCCCGGCCCAACTGGACTGGATCAGGCGGATCCGGAGCGAGCAAGCGAACCTACGGGTTGCGCTGGACTTCTGCCTCACTACACCGGGCCTGGCGGAGACCGCTCTGTCCATCATGGTGGCCCTGTGGCAATACTGGGCCGCCATCGGGCTGCTCAGCGAGGCGCGTTTCTGGTTTGATCGGGGGCTGAGCAAGGCCACGGAGCCGGACGGGATCCGGGCTATCGGTCTGCAATCGGCCGCCCACGCCGCGTCCCTCCAGGGCGACATCACCGCGGCGGCGTCACTGCTGGCCGAGGCTCGCGATCTGGCCGCTAGGGTGCACGACCAGCGGGTGCTCGCACGCATCGCCTGCGTCGAGGGCAGGCTCGCCGCCATCAGCGGGGACAGGCCGGCGGCGGTGGAGCGCAGTCAGGACGCCCGCCGCCGGTTCGCTGACCTCGACGAGCCGTTCGGCCTCGCCCAATCACTGCTCTATCTCGGGCTGGCCCACGGAATCCGCGAGGAACAGGACGCGGCGGCGACCGTCTTCGCGGAATGCGTGGCGTTGACCGAGCGATTCGGTGAATACTGCTTCCGCTCGTTCGCTCTGTGCGGCCTCGGTCTGGCGGCCTGGCAGCTAGGCGAGTTGGAGCAGGCGATGGAGCACCATGCCGCGGCCATCTCCCTGAAATACGCGTTCCACGACCATGCCGGCATCGCTGTCGCGCTGGAGCAGCAGGCGTGGGTCATGGCCTCGGCCGGCCGGCACCACGAGTCCGCGGTCCTGCTCGGCGCGGCCGGGCGGATCTGGCGTGAGACCGGGGCGTCGATCGCCGCCTTCGGGCTCGCCCCGTTCCACCACCGATGCGAGGCGTCCCTGCGACGCGTCCTAGGTCAACGGAAGCTCGAACGCGCCCTGGCGCAGGGCGCGGAACTCGACCTGGACGAGGCCGTCGCCGCGGCTACCCAGGGCACCGGGACTCCTGTCGCCCACCCCGTCGTTCCCGCCGGCGAGCCGGAGGTGCCCCTGACCCTCCGGGAGCGTCAGGTGGCGGACCTCGTCGCCCGCGGCCTGAGCAACAAGGAGATCGCGAGCTACCTGGTGATCGCCCAGCGCACGGCGGAAGGTCACGTCGAGCGCATTCTCGGCAAGCTCGGTTTCACCTCACGGGCCCAGATCATCGCGTGGGTAAAGGACAGCAGCAGGAGCCTCCAGGAACGTACGTGTGAGCCGCAGCGACATGTTGGCGAGCGCGAGCGGATCGCCCCTACCCCGCCCCCGCATCCTCATGGAGATTCTGTAGGTGGAGATTCTGTAGGCGTACAACCTCACGGGTAGTTACGGGCAGCGACTTCGCTGGCGACTGTAGATCATCGACCTCGAGCGGGCGGAGGTCGTCGTGCTGGCCTGCCACTACCGTCCCCGGGTACAGAGGGCACCCAACCCGGTCGTGTCCATCTCATGTGGAACGTGAC
>NZ_CDWTMG010000202.1:0-9152 GCF_977945845.1 Frankia sp. CcMO1 | reverse complement strand
TGAATGTTTACCCACCGGCATCGTCGTCACGACCAGGCCGGTGGTGGCCTTCGCGTCGGCGGATCGCGGCGCGCACGTGCCCACGAAGGGCCCCGTCGCGGTGCGGCTCGTCGATCCGGTACCGACTGTCGGCGCGTACGCGGTCTGGCCTCCGGATCCGCAGCCCGTCGTCACGGCCTTCCTCAACAGCCTCGACGCCGCCGGGCCGTTCCTGGGCCCGCCGTCCCTGGATCCGTCCAGGTCAGACGAGCCGGCGACCGGCCCGGCACCAAGGCCGCGGAGCACGCCCGCGGCCCTGACCTCGGTGACCGCCGGTGCGTGCTCGCTGATCCGGCAGGCCTGAAGACCGGCACGTTTGAAGATCGGTACTCCTGAACAATTGATCGATCAAAGAAAACCATCGTGGCCAGCTCCACAGCGACGTCCGTACCCATTCACATGGGCTGGAAAGACGGTTAGCATGAAGAAGTGGCTGGGCTTGTCCCGTTCCACTCGCGGTGCCATTCGGAGCGATGGGGCGATGTCGGAACGTCTTTGTCATCGTCTTTTCTGCCGCATTTAATAGGGGGTTTTTCGTCGACCATCCGGGCTGATCTATGCGTGTCCGGGAACGGGGATCAACTGTGAACATTCTGCGGGTGCCCGGAGGTACTGAGCTGCCCGCCGACCGAGGGTTGGCCGCCGCCGTCCTTACTGAGGTCGCCACGGTCGCCGACCGGCCGGTCCTGGCCCGCCAGGTGGCCGGAGGCTGGCGCGATGTGACCACGGGCCGGTTCTGCTCAGACGTCGTGGCCGTCGCCAGGGGCTTGGTGGCGCACGACGTCGGGGTTGGCGACCGGGTTGCGATCATGGGTTGGACCGGTTACGGCTGGGCCGTTGCCGACTTCGCGATCTGGAGCATCGGCGCGGTCACCGTCCCCGTCTACCCGACCTCCTCGGCCCACCAGGTCGACCACATCATCAGTGACTCCAAGGCCTCGTGGTGCTTCGTCGAGACACCCGACCACGAGCGCCTGGTCCTGTCCGCGGGTCTTCCCGCGACGCACGTCTGGTCCCTGGACGAGGCTGTGTCGGCACTCGGCACCGCCGGTCAGTCCGTCGCGGAGTCCGAGGTGCTCCGGCGCCGGGACGCGGTCCGGGCCGACGACCTCGCGACGATCCTCTACACCAGCGGGACGACCGGCGTGCCGAAGGGCTGCCTGCTGACCCACGCGAACGTCTTCTCTGCCGCCGTCAACTCGGTGGAACGGCTGGACTCGGTGATGCGTCCGGCCACCGGCTCGGCCAATACCATTCTGTTCCTCCCGCTCTCGCACGTGTTCGGGCGCGTAACCATGATCGGGTGCCTGTGGGCCGGAGTGCGGACGGCCCTGCTGCCGGACCCCGGGGGCCTCGTCGCGGCGCTGCACATCTTCCGCCCCACCTTCCTGATTACTGTTCCGTCGGCGCTGGAGAAGATGCGCAAGGGCGCGCGGGCGGCGGCGGGCGGACTCTCGGGGCGCCTGTTCGCCGAGGCCGAACGGACCGCCTGCGCGCTGGGTCGGGCCCGGCGTGGGCAGGGCGGCCTGGGGCTCGTCACGCGGCTTCAGGCCCCGCTGTTCGACCGGCTGGTGTACCGCCGGTTGCGCGCGGCGTTCGGCGGGCGACTGCGGCACGTCGTGTGCGGGGGAGCGACGCTCGACCCCTCCACGGCCGAGTTCCTCACCGGGGTCGGGGTGTACGTCCTCGGCGCGTACGGGCTGACCGAGGCGTCGACGGCCGTCAGCATCAGCGATCCCGGGCTCGACCGGCCGGGCAGCACGGGCCGTCCGCTGCCGGCGACCACCGTCGCGATCAGCGACGAGGACGAGGTCCTGGTGGCCGGGCCGCAGGTCTCGTCGGGCTACTGGCCGGATCGGACGGGCGTGCACGAGCCGTGGTTGCGCACCGGTGACCTCGGTCGGCTCGACGACGAAGGGTATCTCCACATCACCGGTCGGATCAAAGAGATCATTATCACCACCGGGGGGAAGAACGTCTCGCCGGCACCGCTGGAGGACCGCATCCGGCTGCACCCGCTGGTCAGCAACGCCATAGTGATCGGGGAGAACCGGCCGTTCGTGACGGCCCTCGTGACCCTCGACCGGGCCGCCGTACAGGCCTGGGCCCGGCGGGGCGGTCACGAGCTGGACGAGGCCGCCGCCCACACCGACCCTCGGCTGGCCGCCGAGGTCAGCGCCGCGGTCGACGCGGCGAACGCGCAAGTCTCGCGGGCCGAGTCGGTGCGGAAGTTCCGCCTCCTGAGCCACGACTTCACCATCCAGGGCGGCCAGCTCCCCCCGTCGTTGAAGTTTCGCCGTGCCGTGATCGAGGAGGAGAACGCCAAGGAGATCGAGGAGCTGTACGCGTCCTGACCGCCCGGCACTGGCCCGGCACTGACGTCCGCCCGCCTGGATCTCGGCGCATCGAAACGGAGCCGCACGTGGATTCCGCCGCACCGCCCCTGGGAGCACCGGATCGGCCCGTACAGTCCGACCCGGGCATGGAACCGCCCGACCACACCTGGCTGCGCGGCCTGGTGAGCAAGGCGTTCACTCCGCGCACGATCGAGGGGATGCGGCCGCGGGCCGAGCAGGTCGTCGACGACCTGCTGAGCCGCCTCATCCACCGGGGCCTGACGTCGCTGCCGCTGAGCCTCACTCCCGGAGGCGTCGCGTGAGCATCGAGACGACCGACCCGACGGCGGACAGGCGGACGACAGCCAGGCAGGGGGTGGACCGGCAGGGGGTGGACCGGCAGGCGGCGCGGCAGGTGGTGGTCACCGGTCTCGGGGCCACGACACCGCTCGGCGGCGATGTCGCGTCGACGTGGAGTGGCGTGCTGGCCGGCCGGTCCGGGATCCGCCGGCTCGATGAGCCGTGGGCGCAGTCGCTGCCGGTCCGCATCGCGGCGCCGGTGGCCGTCGAGCCGCCGCTCGGCCGGGTGGAGGCACGCACGCTCGACCGGGGGCAGCGGCTCGCCCTCGTCGCCGCCCGGGAAGCCTGGGCCGACGCGGGCACCCCCACGCCGGAGTCGGAACGTTTCGCCGTCGTCGTCGGCTCCGGGGTCGGCGGCCTCACCACCCTGCTTGACCAGTACGACGTGTTCCGGGAGCGCGGGGCGCGCCGGGTGTCCCCGCACCTGGTGCCGATGCTCATGCCGAACGGACCGGCCGCGGCGGTGGGTCTCGCGCTCGGTGCCCGCGCCGGGGTGCACGCTCCGGTGAGCGCCTGCGCGTCCGGTGCAGAGGCCATCGCCACCGCGGTCGACCTGATCCAGGCCGGTCGGGCGGATGTCGTCGTCGCCGGTGGAACGGAGGCCGCCGTCCATCCGCTCCCGCTCGCGGGATTCGCGCAGATGCAGGCGCTGTCCCGCCGGGAGGACCCGCCGGAGTCGGCGTCCCGGCCGTTCGACAAGGCCCGGGACGGATGCGTGCTCGGCGAGGGTGCCGGGATGTTCGTCCTGGAGGCCGCCGAGCACGCCTGCGCTCGCGGCGCCCGGGTCTACACGACCGTGGCCGGCGCGGGGGTCAGCGCCGACGCCTATCACGTCGCCGCCCCCGACCCGACGGGAGCCGGGGCGGCGCGGGCCGTGCGCCGGGCGTTGCACGCCGCCGGTCTTGACCCGGCGGACGTGGTGCACGTGAACGCGCATGCCTCAGGGACACCGGCTGGGGATCTCGCCGAGAGCCGCGCGCTGCGCGGCGCGCTGGGCGCGGCGCTCGACGGTGTCGCGGTGACGTCGACGAAGTCGATGACCGGACATCTGCTGGGCGCGGCCGGCGCGGCCGGCGCGGTGGAGGCGGTGCTCTGCGTGCTGACGTTGCGGGAGCGGACGGTCCCGGCGACCCGCAACCTCGAGGCGATCGACGACGAGATCACGCTGGACGTGGTGACGATGGACAACCGGCCGATCCGGACCGGCGCGGCGCTGTCGACGTCGTTCGGCTTCGGCGGCCACGATGTCTGCCTCGCCTTCATCCCCTGGCCCTAACATCCCCTGGCCCTGACCGTCGGTCGCCTCGCCGTGGTCGGTACGTCTGGCCCGAGCGGACACCGGGCGGCCATGGCGGGACCATCGGGTGCGCACGATGCTCAGAAAGTCGCCATGCACATGTTGCCAAAGATCCGACTAGCCGTAACCATTGGCCCGTGATGTCCTACGAACAGGTACTGCAGGTGTCCGATCCGCTCGAGCGAGCCGCGTTGGCAGATGATCTGATGTGGGCTGATCATCCGCGCAGGCTGGATCTGCGCACAGCACGTGGGGTAGCCATTCGAGAGGCGTTGGAGACGGGGCGGTCGGCCGACGACGTCGCTCGCCGACTCGTCGTCACCGTGGCCGATCTGACCTGGATGGCCGCGCCTGCGGCATCCGCCGTAGCTTGATCCGTCGAGGGCCGGTCGGACAACGGCGTCCGCCGACCCGAACCCCACTGCCGGTCGTCCACCCTCGGAACCGTGCCGTCGTCCGTGGCCTTTCAGGGCCGCAGTCGGAACGGTGGGTAGTCGTCCGTGGTCAGAATGATCGCGTAGCAGACCACCCGGTTCGTCCAGCGCAGCACGCCGACGACGAAGTCGAACAGTCCCCGCGGGAGGCGTCCGGTGAGGAGCACGGCGAACCAGCCGACGATCATCGCCGCCACCGTCGCGATGTACAGGAAGAACAGCGCGATGTAGTGCGGGACCGCCAGCAGCCACTTGACCAGGGGTAGCCAGCGGTTCAGCCGCGCGGCGTCCGGATAGGGAATCGTCAGGTGGACGGCCTGTTCGTCCTCCGTCGAGGGATATTCGTCCCGCAGCAGAGTGAGATAGGCCACGACCCGGTTCGTGAAACTCAGTAGGGCGACATGCCAGTCGAACCACCACCGCGGGTACCTCTGTCGGAAAAGAATCAGCAGCAGGGGAGCGAAGAACAGCAGCCCGCCGCCGAACACCGCGCTGTTTCTGTCGTATCCTGTACCGCCGACTGCCGCGAGGACGACCGCGATCGGGATGACCATAAGAATTCGAAAGAACACGGTGAGTCGATCGCGCTCCCCTGCCGGGTAGTCGACCTCGAAGGGGACGTAATGAAGTAACTTGCGCGTTTCGAACCCTCCACAGGCCTGTGACCTGCGATGATGCTCTCGATCGCGTATTTGTTACTTCATTACGTCCCCATAGCCGGGGTGTCGCGGCTCTACGCTGAATGTCTCCTGGTCGGTCATGGCTGCTCCCTGGTAAATCGGTAACCTCGTCCTGCTGGCTCATTGTCGGTCGGCGGTGCCGGGCGCGAGAGAGCCATGGGTCCCCCTTTTTCGGTCGGATCGGACCGAGGCGGCCACGGCGAACCATCCGGCTGATGGTATTCTTTGCCGCCACCCTGCCATCAGCAAGATTGGTGCGGAATATGCCCTTTTGTGCAGTCCTGTCGTTTTTATCGAGAAGAGGGCATCGAGAAAGGGACGCTGTCAGCAGAGTGACGACGGCCATGATCTGTCAGGTCGCCCGCGAGGACTGTCCTCAACGCCGGGCGGTAGTCCTCGACACCGAACGGGTAGGGAGACCGACGGGCCGGCCGCGAGCGGCGGCGCTCCAGTGATGCCGCGGAGTGCGGGCCGCGCCGGAGCAGGTGCGGGCGCCGGTCGACGAGGACAGGAACCCCGGTGGTGTGAACGCCCGACGTCACGGCCGTGCCGGGCGCCGAGGAGCCGCGGATGCACGAGCTGGCGATCATCCAGAACGTCGTGGACACGATCGTGGAACGGATCGGGGCGGCGCGGGCCACGGCGGTTCACCTGGTCATCGGGCAGGTGTCCGGCGTCGTGCCCGGCTCCGTCCGGTTCTGTTTCGACCTGGTGGCAGCGGGCACGCCGGTCGAAGGCGCTCGCCTGGAGATCGACGAACCGCCGGGCCGTGCCCGTTGCCGGCGGTGCGGCGTCACGTTCGAGGCCGACGACCTCCTGCTCCTGGTGCTCTGCCCGTGCGGCAGCGCCGACGTCGAGGTGGTCGGTGGCGACGAGCTGATGATCGAGGCGGTCGAGGTGACACCCGTGCCGAGCGGCGGAGGTGATGTGGGATGTGTGGAACCTGCGGGTGTGACGACGCCGCGCCGCCGCCCCGACTAACCTCCTTCACCTCCGTCGACCCTGTTGGCCCGGTCGGCCCGGTCCTCGTCAGTCCCGGCCCGGCGCATGACGGCCACGCGCATGACGGGGGGACCTCGTCGCGCACCGTGGTCGTCGAGGAGCGGGTGCTGGCCAGGAACGACATGCTCGCCGAGGCGAACCGCCGCCGCCTGCTCGCTCGTGACGTGCTGGCGATCAACCTGATGAGCTCGCCGGGATCGGGCAAGACGACGCTGCTGGAGCGGACCGTCCGCGAGTTCGGCGTGAGCGTGCCGATCGCGGTGGTTGAAGGTGATCAGGAGAGCATCCGGGACGCCGAGCGCATCCGGTCCACGGGGGCTCCCGTCGTCCAGATCAACACTGATGGAGATTGAGCCGTTGGACGATCGCGGCAACCTGGCGGGCCGCGACGTTGGGCGCGGCGGTGCGGGTCGGGTGGTTCGCCGGCGGTGGCCGGTCTCGGCGACGGTCCGGGTGTCCGTGACGCGGGCCGCGGCTCCCTTCCGGCTGTACCGGCTGCGCCTGGCCGTCGAGAACACGGTGGCGGACGTCCCCGTCGGCGCCGCGCGACCGATGGCGCTGTGCCGATCGATGATCGCGACACACAGCCTCCTGGGTGTGCGCGGGGGACGGTTCCTCTCGCTGCTCGATCCGCCGACCTGGGCCGCCGGGGCGACACGGGGGTGCGAGAACATCCACACCTTTCCCGTTCTCGCCGGTGCCGACGGAGCGCCGGATGTGATGCTATCCTCGCCGATTATCCTGTACGATCATCCCCGGATCGCCCCCGAGAGCCCGGGTGACCTCTTCGACGCCACCGAGATCGATGAAATCCTCTCGCTGCGCACGCTGGCTCTGACCGACGACGAGAAACACGAGGCCCGGGCGACCGATCGCCGCGCCGCGGAGATCATCGACCGGGTCGACGGCATCCCGCGGGACACCCTCGCCCGCCTGCATGGTGCCGTCCGGTCGCTGCGACCGATTCCGTCGTCCGGGGCCGCACCGGCCGGCGTACCGGTCGCCGCCGCGACCACGCGATGGTGGGAGCCGGAGGCGGACCGGTCGGTCCGTCCGGACAGCGACAGTGTTTCCCTGGACGGCGTGATGATCGCCAAGGGCAGTCGGGTCCGGCTGCATCCCCGTAGCCGTGAAAGTGGCCGTGGAAGCGACGCGCACGACATGTTTTTCATGGGGCGAGAGGCCCGGGTTCAGGCCGTCTTTCTGGACGTCGACGGCGCCTGGCACGTCGCGGTGTCCCTGGACGACGACCCGGCCGCCGATCTGCACCGGTGGTACGGCCGTCATTACTACTTTGCACCCGAGGAGCTGGCACCGCTCACCGACGGACCGGGTGCGTCATGAGCGGGCCGGCGCCCACCCGCGCGGGTCCGTCTGCGGGTCCGTCCGCGGGCCCACCGCGCGTCCTCGTGGCCGGGATCGGCAACCTGTTCCTCGGCGACGACGGATTCGGGGTGGAGGTCGTGCGCCGCATCGACCCGGCGGACCTGCCGGCCGGGGTGGACGTCGTCGACTACGGGATCCGCGGCGTGCATCTCGCCTATGAGCTCCTCGACGGCCGGTACGACGTGGTGATCCTCGTCGACGCGGTCTCGTCGACCGATCCACCGGGGACTCTCACGGTGCTCCGGCCCGAACTTGACGGGGCCGGCGTGGACGACATCCCCGTCGACGAGATCCCCGTCATGGACGCCCATGGCATGTCTCCCGACGTGGTCCTGCGGTTGCTGCGGGGCCTCGGTGGCGATGTCGGCCGAGTGCTGGTCGTCGGCTGCCGACCCGCCGTCGTCGAGGAGCGGATGGGACTGTCCCGCGCCGCGGGGATGGCCGTCGACGACGCGGTGCGGCTCATCGCGCAGATCATCCGAGACCCCGGCCCGTGGGATCCATCCCCAGCATCCGCCAGTAGGAGGGAGAGGCCAAGATGACGGCCACGAACCCGCAGTCCGTGACTCCGCAGCCCGGGAGCCCGCGACGCGGCGGTTTCGACGAGGTGCACATCCTCTGGATCTCCGAGGGGATGAGCTGCGACGGCGACACGGTGTCGGTGACCGCGGCCTCCCAGCCGGCGATCGAGGATGTCGTCACCGGGCTCGTGCCGGGATTGCCGACGGTCCATCTGCACAACAAGGTGCTGTCGCCGACCGTCGGCGGGGAGGAGTTCCTGGCCCCGTACCGAGCCGCGGCCCGCGGTGACATCGAGCCGTTCATCCTCGTCATCGAGGGCTCGATTCCGAACGAGAACATCCACGGCGACGGGTACTGGACGTCGTTCGGGAACGATCCGGACACCGGCCAGCCGCTGACCCTGAACTGGTGGATCGACCGGCTGGCCCCCAGGGCGTGGGCGGTCGTCGCGATCGGCACCTGCGCCGCGTACGGCGGGATCCACGCGATGGCCGGCAACCTGACCGGGTCGATGGGCCTTGCCGACTACCTGGGCCATGACTTCACCTCCGCCGGCAACCTGCCGATCGTCAACGTCCCCGGCTGCCCGGTCCAACCGGACGACTTCATGGAGACGCTGACCTGGGTGCTTTACCACGCGGCGGGCGCGGCACCACCGCCACCGCTGGACGACCAGCTCCGACCCCAGTGGATTTTCGGCCGGACCGTGCACGAGGGCTGTGACCGGGCGGGCTACTACGAGCAGGCCAATTTCGCGAAGGACTACAACTCGCCGAAGTGCCAGGTGAAGATCGGCTGTTGGGGTCCGGTGGTGAACTGCAACGTGCCCAAGCGCGGATGGATGGGCGGGCTGGGCGGCTGCCCGAACGTGGGCGGCATCTGCATCGCCTGCACGATGCCGGGATTCCCGGACAAGTTCATGCCGTTCATGGACATGCCTCCGGGAGCGAGCCTGTCCTCGCTCGCGATCAAACCTTACGGGTCGTTTATCCGCAGGCTGCGTGGCATCACCAATGCGACGGCGAACACCGAGCCGAAGTGGCGGCACAACCGGGAGCTGCTGACCACCGGCTACGACCCGCGTTACCGCCCCTAG
>NZ_CDWTMG010000201.1:0-9152 GCF_977945845.1 Frankia sp. CcMO1 | reverse complement strand
GGTCGGTGTTGTCGTGTACCCACAGCCGGTGCACGCAGCAATCGGTGGAGAACACCGCCGTCACCAGGCCGGGGAACTCGGCCTTGACCCGGCTGGTCGCCGCGGCTCCGGTAGCGAAGATCGAGATCGCGAGATCGGTCGGCTGAGCGGCCAGTTCCTCGCGCAATGCCGGGACGACGAACCGGCTCGACGTCCTCTCGATGGCCTGGGCGAGCCGGCCACCGGTTCTCATCTGGGAGAAGTGCACGGCGTCATACAGGCCCGGAACGGCGATCATGCCACGGAAGACCTTCTCCCCCCGGGAGCCGTTACGCCCACCGAGCATGCGCAGGCTGTCGGCGGTCCGGGTGGTGAACCCGCGCCGGGTGAGCGACGCGCCGCACGCCTGCGCCATCACGTCGTGGCCCATCCCGAGCGAGCCCGACAGCAGCAGCGCGGAGCCCCGCCGCGTCGGCGTTCCGGCGGGCCGGGCGTCGACGCCGTGCGTGCGCGGATCGGCGGGGAGTGCGGCGGCGGCGACCGGTCCCCCCGCTGCGGCCGGCCCCGGCAGGACAGGTTCCGTGACCCCCGGTTCGCCGACGGCTGGCGGGCCGCCGACTCCCACCTCAACATCATCTTTGGATGGTCCATTCACCGTGCTACCGCCGATCTGCGCCATGGTCACTCCGAGGAGACCGCGGAGACGTCGAGGTCGCCGACAGGCGGGAGCGCCTGAGCCGGAGGCCGTCGATTTGCCAGATACCACTCGATGTACTGCCGGACACCCTCCGAGAAGGGTGTGGTCGGTCGCCAGCCGAGCACCTCCGCGGCCCGCTGCGCGGAGATCTCCCGGCCGCGGAAGTCCCCGGGGCGCGCAGGCATGTGTTCGATGGCGGTGCCGGGGAAGTACTCCCGGACGGCCCGTGCCATCTCCAGCACACTGACCGACTCGCTGCCCTCGAGGGCGAGCGTGGTGTTGGCCGCGTCGGGGGTCAGAGCCAGCACGTGCGCCTCGGCCAGGTCCCGGACGAACACGTAGTTGCGGAACTGCAGGCCGTCGCCGGCCACCGTCAGCGACTCGCCGTTCAGAGCCTTGCGGACGAAGCGGGCCAGCACCAGCTCGTCACGCATTCCGGGGCCGTAGGGGATGCCGTAACGCAGGATGGTGAACGGCAGCCCGTAGGTCTGCTGATAGCTGTGCAGCAGCAGTTCGGCGGCCAGTTTCGTCGAGGTGTAGACGTGCCCGGCGCGGCCCAGCGTGATCTCGGCGTCCTCCGTCAGCGGCGCCGAGCCGGCCCGGTCACCGACCGCCCCGTACACCCAGACGGTGCTGGCGAACAGCACCCGCCGAACCCCGGCCTGCCGCGCCGCCTCGCAGATGTTCCCGGTGCCCTCGACGTTGAGCCGCACGGTGCGCACCGGGTCGGCGAACGCGAAGTCCACATTGGACATCCCCGCGATGTGGAAGACGGCCTCGACGCCCCTCAGCGCGGCGGTGACCGCCGGCAGATCAAGCACGTCGAGCTGCTGGTAACTGGCCCAGGGGTCGACCGGCCGGTGTTCGACGTCCAGCGAGAGAACGTCGTGACCGGCGTCGAGCAGACGGTCGACCACATGGCTGCCGATGAAACCCGACCCTCCGGTTACCGCAATCTTCATTGTCATCCGTCCAGGCTCAGGCTCTGCAGCGCGGCGGCGAAGGACGCGACCACGTGGTCGGCCTCCACCTCGGTCATGTCCGAATGGATGGGCAGGCACACGTGCCGGGCGCAGATGTCCTCGGCAACCGGAAGGGACCGGACCGCGTAGTGACTGAAGACCGGCTGCCGGTGCAGCGGCGACTCGTAGACCTCACCGCTCAGGGAGACGCCGTGGCGTTCCTTCAGCTCCTTCTTCAGCCGGCCGCGATCGATCCCGGGGCGGGGCAGGACAATGTACTTGTAGTAGTTGCAGAGACCAGCCGGCGGCATCTGCAGGCGGGTAACGGTGCCCAGGGTGTCCAGCGCGGCGTCGTACCGCGCGGCTACGGTGGCGCGGGTCGCCAGGAAGTCGGCGAGATGCCGCAGATGCACCCGGCCGGTGACCGCCTGCATCTCGCTGAGCCGCCAGGCGTACCCCTGCTTGATGTGGACGTTCCCGAGAAAACCGGCTTTGCCCTGGTCACGATAGATCCGAGCGGCTTCGTGAATGGCGGGATCGGACGTGAGGATCATTCCGCCCTCACCGCTCGTGATGACCTTGGTTGGATAGAACGAGAACGCTCCCGCGATCCCGAACGACCCGGCGTGGCCGTCACCGTGGCGGCTGCCGTGGGCATGTGCCGCGTCCTCGACCAGCGCGATGCCTCGATCGTCACAGAAGGCCCGCAACTCGGCCACGTCCGGCGGGATCAGCCCACCGATGTGGACCAGGACAACGGCGCGGGTCCGCGGCGTCACCGCGGCCTCGACACCGCGGACGGTCAGGGCAAAGGTGTCCGAACTCACATCCGCGAAAACCGGCATGGCACCGGCCCGCAACACCGCGAAAGCGGTCGCCGCAAACGTGTTCGTCGGCACGACGACATCCGCGCCTTCGACACCGTGACTACGAAGGATGATCTCCAATGCGGCCGTTCCACTGCTCACGGCGACCGCGAACGGGGCCTCGTGAGCCGCGGCGAATGCCGCCTCGAATTCAGCGGTATGGACACCCAAGGTCAGCGCACCGGTGGCCAGGATCTCGGTCACGGCCGATGCGATCTCCGCGCGATCCTCCGGTGAGAAGACGATGCGCGCCGCGGGGACATGCACCTTGTTCACCCCTACCTTCCGAGTCATTCCCGTGCGAGCGAGCCGGCCGGCCCCCATAGCGGCTGCGCCGCGACGAAGGACCCGGCCGGGACGAGCCGCGGCCTTCGCGGCATCACCGACTCCGGATTCCGCCGGCCTCCCGCCAGCGACCCACCGCGCTCCCTCCGACCCGTACGGAGGCAACCATCGGCTTTGTCGGTACATGCCCAAAACAGGCTATCGATCCCGATCGCCGGCATGTCTGCAGCCCACGGCTACTCCCCACAAAACATCCCACATCTGTCCGAACGTAACCAAATATGTCAGCAAGGCAATATTCCTGTGATGAAGGAGAGATGTCTGTCACTAATCACCGCCAGCCCGCGACACATGGTGATTGATGGCGACGCCACTCGCCGCGACGGCGACGGGTCCGCCCACGGCGACCCAGACCTGCTCCTCCAGTACCGCGGCCGCCCGGACCTCGTCGTTACGGCACCGTCGTTACGGCACTGGTCCCGGCCAGCCGCTTCCCGGGCACGGCCAAGGCCGGGAGGCCTGCATCGTCGCGTCTCCGATACCCAACGCGACACTCCATCACTCCAAGTAACACTCACCCGGGTAGCCGCGGAGGCGGCGGATGTCACCCCACCCTTCGTTCCTGTCAATGAACCGCGACCTCGACCGAGGACATCGACCGAGGACGCAGGGCGGGAACGAGCAGGCACTGCGGCAGATACTGATCGCCATGCGAACCACGCCTGTGGGCACGCGGACGACGATCAGTTGAAGACGGATGAACCGGATGGAGGACGCGGCCAGCCGGGGCTGATCGGCCGTCGAGAAATCACCCAGCCGGAGTGAGCGACCAGGGAAAGATCATCTACAGTCGAACCAGGGCCGTTCGCTCGAGAACGGTCTGGATACAACCGGATACAAGTAGTCCCGACGAAGCCGTCTCACCCGACGTACGGGGGGAACGCAGGTAGACGGCCTCGTCGGGACTTGGTGAAAGTGTACGACCCCCATCTGTCGGACGCGACGGGACCAAGGTCCCTAACGGTTTCCGCACCCTCGGCTCTTGCCAAACTGCACCGAAATGTGCTTCATGGGGCGAGAATGGTCACGATGCCGCCTCCTGGAAACTGATCTCGCACCGGCGTGTGTCGTAGAGCAGCCAGTGGGACGGCTGCCCCGCGCCGGCCCGATGGTGATCAAGCGTGGCACGACCACGCGGCCTGCGCGGAGGCGGCGGACCGGAGAGGTCGGGCCCGGACCCGAAACTCCGGGCCGAAATTATACCACATCAATATAAAAGTAACATTTTTCTCTTGAAAGCAGCAACGTGCAACGGTGCGGGCAGCTCGCCCGGGCCGGCCGGCAGTCCCCCGAAAGGTCGAAATTTCGGGCTAGATTACCGGTTCTGTTGCACATGGGAAACATCAGAATGCTTCGCTGCACCCCGTGCAGCGAAGGGAGTGGCGGCGGTCACGGGAATATCCGCGGCGGTGGGACGCCCGTGGTGCACGACGTGCATTCCCGGGAACGGGTGTGACGCCGCACGGGGCCGCCGGGGTCCGGGCTCCGGTACCGACCCGGTCACCTCGTCGGACCGAGTGCACACGCGCCGTTCGCACCCGGCGTCGTCGGGCGTCCTGCGCATCGGCCGAGGCAGGTCGACCGCCAGCGCATCTACGCAGGCCGGTCCAGCATTACATGATCGCCGCCCCGCGGTGGTCGTCTCATCGCCAATCCGACAACACGGCCACGAACGGCCTGAACACAGGCCTGGCGGTGTTGTATCAGGGGTGGGACACGTCGCCGGCCGGCGACGATGGAGCCACCCGCCCGACGAACCGAACGGCAGAGACCTGGGATGGATGATGAAGCACCGGCCTGGTTCGAGGCCGCCCTTGACCACCGACCGGAGCGGCACGAGACCGAGGTGGCGGGCGCGACTATCAGTTACCGCTGCTGGGGCAGAGGCAGTCGGCCGGCGATCGTGCTGGTCCACGGTGGTGCCGCCCACGCGGGCTGGTGGGACCACATCGCGCCGATGATCCCGCGGGAGTACCGCGTTATCGCGCTGGACCTGTCCGGCCACGGTGACAGCGACCGGCGCGAGGACTACTCGCTCAGTACCTGGGCGGCCGAGGTGATCGGTGTCATCGACCACGCCGAGGTCACCTCGCCCCCGATCATCATCGGGCACAGCATGGGCGGCTGGGTAACGATCACTACCGCCGCGGAGTACCCGGACCGGGTCGCCGGCATCGTCGTCGTCGACTCCCCCGTGCAGGAGTTCACCCCGGAGGAACGGGCGGCCCGGGACCGGACGGCGTTCGGCCCGCTGCGGGTGTATCCGACGGCGACCGACGCGCTGGCCCGGTTCCGGGCGGTGCCGGAGCAGCCCTACGTGCTGCCGTTCATCATCGATCACGTCGCCCGGGGTTCGATCGGGTCGGTCCAGGGCGGCTGGACGTGGAAGTTCGACCCGAAGGTGTTCGGCAACCGGACCCCGTCGCCCGAGGTACTACGCAAGGTGCACTGCCGGGTCGCACTCTTCCGGGCCGAGAAGGGCCTGCTCACCCCCGACATCGGCGTCCAGATGTACAATCTGCTCGGGCGGGTGGCACCGGTGATCGAGATCCCGCTCGCCGGCCATCACGTCATGCTCGATCAGCCGTTGCTGCTGGTTACCGGGATCCGGACGATCCTCGCCGACTGGGAGCACTCCTCCCCGCAGGAACGGGTGGACTGACGACCGGGTGCGCCGGCCGCGGGCGCGAGAGTCCGGCGGAAAACGGACAAAACGGTAATTCGTCCCAGGTGGCGCGACTGCCGGGGTTAAGCCGCCGATCCGAGGGAATCCGCAGATCGTACGTTGTTCTGCGGGTGCGGCTACGCGGACGCCCGCTAGGAGAAGCCGCGAGGAGAACCCATGAGGAGTGCACACCGGCGGCAGTCGGGAACGACCGGTATTCCCTACCCGGACGATAGCGCCCCGTACGTGGATGGTGCACGGGTGCGGACCTCATCGGATGCCACCCAGGCTCTCCGGACCGCGCCGGCCCCGCCGGCCGCCGGGAGCACGACCGGGGACCGCGAATCGACCGGGGAACTGGTGTCCGACGTCGTCTCGGATATCTCCACGCTGTTCCGCCAGGAGGTCGCCCTCGCCAAGGCCGAGATGCGCGAGGAGGTGAAGAAGGCCGGCAAGGGCGCCCGCATGTTCGCCGCAGCGGGCGGCGCCGGTTACTTCGTCCTGCTCTTCGCCCTGTTGGCCGTCATGTTCGGCCTGGGTGAGGTGATGGCGCTGGGCTGGGCCGCCCTCATCATCACCGTCGTCCTCGGTGCCGTCGCGGCCGTGCTGGCCCTGAGGGGTCGTTCCACCGTGCGCGCGGTCCACCCCACTCCGGCGCAGACCGTGGAGACGCTGCGCGAGGACGTCCAGTGGGCGCAGGGCCGCCGCGGGTAGTCCCTCCCCCACCACCGCGGGTTCGTTCACCCGCCCACTACCCCGTGTCGCCACTCCCCGTGCCGCCCACCGCCCCGTGTTTCCGCGGAACCACCGGCAGAAGCATCAGAAAGGTCAGGTTCGCAGTGACAAGCACGAGTCCGGATGAGATCCGGTCCGACATCGAGGCGACCCGGGCGCGGCTCGGCAGCGACCTCGACCAGCTCTCCGACCGGGTCAGCCCGCAGAAGGTCGCCGGTCGCACCGCACAGGACATCAAACGCCGGGTGACCACGGCGACCGAGGCGGTCCGCCCGAAGGTCGCGGCGACGACGGAGATCGCGGCCGAAAAGGCCCGGGACACGGCGGATCAGGCGAAGGCCACCGTACGCCGGCAGTTCGACGCCCACCCGCAGCTCGCCGTGACCGCGCAGAAGGCCCGCGCGACGGCCGGCAGCGCCGCGGGTACGGCCACGCAGACTGTGCACAAGCAGATCGAGGCGCACCCGCAGGTGGCGGCGAAGGCCGGCCAGGTGCGCGACACCGCGGGCAGCGCCCTCACGGCTGGCCGGCAGAAGGCCGCCGACAACCCGCGGGCAGCGGGGTCCGCCGCCGGGCTGGCGGTTCTGCTCGTGATTCTGCTGCTCATCCTCCGGCTCCGGCGGCATTGCGAGATCGACCCGGATTGACATCCTCTCCGCCTTGAAGGGCGGAGGTTCCCGCCTGCTACGCCGCTGTGGGCGTGGGCTTCGGGTGGGTTCCCGCTTCGCCGCGCGGTGCCGGCACGGAGGCCGGTCTTACCCGCGCTCCACGGGCGTTTACGGTCTCCGCCTGCCCGGCGGCGACCCTGCGCCCTTCGGCCCTGATGTTCCGTGCCGCGTTCACGTCCCGGTCGTGGACGACCTCGCAGGCCGGGCACGCCCACGACCGGACCGCCAGTGGTTTCGGCCCGTCCTTCACCCCACACGCCGAACAGACCTGCGACGACGGGAAGAACCGGTCGACCTTCGCGAATACCCGGCCCTGCAGCGCGGCCTTGCTACTCCAGCATCGCGATGAACTGGGACCAGCCGGCGTCGTACACCGACCGGGCCAGCCGGGTCCGGCCAAGACCGGCCACGCACAGGTCCTCGACGTACACCGCTTGATTCTCGCGGATGATCGTCGTGGAGAGCTTGTGCTGCCAGTCCCGTCGGGCGTCGGCAACGTGGGCGTGCACCCGTGCCACCTTGACGACAGCCTTCTTCCGCCTGGTGCAGCACCACCGCCGACACGTCGGCGAGCCACGCCCGTCGCGGGGTCTTCTTCGCCTCGGTGATGACTCGCTTCGACAGTTCCCCATCCGACACGTACGGCAACCCGGCGGTGTGTGCTTCCTGCCGCAGCCGCAGCCCGTCGTTGAACACGACCCGGGCGCAGCCGAATGTCCGGGACAGCGCCGCCCTCTGACCCGGCGACGGGTCGAGACGGAAGTTGTACCGAAGCTGCGCAGATCGAGCCTACCATTGGCCTATGGGCAGCGATCTCGACATCCGTACTGGCAGGCACTGCGTTTTCGCGCTGCACGCCCACTTGGTTTTCGTGACCAAATACCGGCACCGCGTCTTCGAGGACGGGCACCTGACCCGACTGGAAGAGATCATGCGGGCGGTGTGCGCCGACTTCGAAACGGACCTTGCCGAGTTCAACGGCGAAGGCGAACACGTCCACCTGCTCGTCAACTACCCGCCGAAGGTCGCACTATCCCGGCTGGTCAACAGCCTCAAGGGAGTGTCGTCCCGGCGGATGCGCCAGGAGTTCCCTGAACTGGCCCGCCACTACTGGCGCGCGAACCGGCTGTGGTCCGGCTCCTACTTCGCCGGATCGGTCGGCGGGGCGCCACTGACCGCCGTCCGCCAGTACATCGAGCAGCAGACCCGTCCCGTCTAGGACACGCCCGGGCCTGGCGGCCCTCCCGCGCAGGCCTTCACCCCCAGCCTGAAGGCCGGAGCACCGGCCCGCGTCAGGGTAGCGGTCCCCGACGCTCTCGGCGGCGCTCGCCACGCTCGGCCCGGTGGCGCGCGATCTGGCCGATCTGGTGGGCGTCCACCTGCCCGCCGACTGTAACTCTAAGTAATCAACTGCGCCGCTCGGCGCCCATCAAGACGGGAAGCGCGACGGGCGAGGGCGACGGGCGCCGGGCCAGATGAGACGGTCAGGGGGACGCGAGCCTGGCGGCCCGCCCATCGCTCCACGGGTTCTCTCCCGGATGGGCACGGCGACCGGGAGGAACGCGGGCTTCGGCCGAGAGCCGGCCGGAGCGAGGAAGGAGGACCTGGTGGGACAGATCGAGGTCGTCGTCAGGCGGGCCGTGCCGGGCACCCCCGAGCAGGTTGTCGCGAAGCTCGCGGACTACCAGGGCGCCCGCGCCCGAGCCTGGCCGGAGAACGTCTCCGAGTACCGGGTGTTGGCGGGAGGCCACGGTGCCGGGACCCGCATCGCCTATCGGCTCCAGGCAACCCGCAAGCGGGTGCGTCAGATCGACGCGACCGTCTCCGCCCCCGATGCGAGCACTCTCGTCGAGGCGGACCAGAACTCCTCGCTGCGCACCCGCTGGCACGTCGTCCCCGGCGCCGGCCCGGACCAGAGCCTGGTCACGGCGACGACGACCTGGGACGGCGCGGGCGGTGTCGGTGGTTTCTTCGAGCGCACGTTCGCCCCCATCGGCGTCCGCAAGCTGCACACCGCGGTCCTGGACAAGGTCGCCGGACATTCCGGGGGCTAAAATTCGGGATCTGTCGCTGATCTTGTGATCGAACTGGCCCTCTCATGATCGTCTATTGGTATCGCGCTGTGATGATCGGCCTGGTGTGACCTCCTTGACCTTGGGGTTTGGCTGCCGTATCTCTGTCTCTTATACACATCTGACGCTGCCGACGACTAGTCGAGTGTAGATCTCGGTGGTT
>NZ_CDWTMG010000200.1:0-9199 GCF_977945845.1 Frankia sp. CcMO1 | reverse complement strand
GCTAGGCCGAGGCGGCCCGGGGCCGCGGCCCACGCCCGTGGAATGCCGCTGGAGGGCAGGCCGAACGAGAAGACCAGGACCCGCCGGCCCCCGCCGAGCGGGACCATGGCCGGTTTGCACGCCTCGTCCGCGTCGCGCCCGGCTCCCACCGCTCTCAGCCCGGCCGCGAACAACGCGTCGAGGGTCTCGACGAGCCCTCGGTGGCCGGAATCCAGCAGGTGGTTGTTCGCCAGCACGCACACATCGGGCCGGGCGGCGGCCAGGCAGGGAAGGTTGTCCGGACTCATCCGATAATGAACCGCCTTTCCGGCGGCGAAGTCATCGCACCGGGTGATGTTGTTTTCCAGGTTCACTACCCGAACATCGGGCTGGACCTCATCCAGCACGGGCAGTGCGTCACCCCAGGGCCAGGCGAAGTCGACCGGGCGAGGAATCGGGCCGTTCGCTGCTTCAGCCAGCTCGACATAGGCGCGGGCATCCCGGATATATCCCTCGGAAAGTCTCGGGTTGCCTGGATGCGGCAGAATCTGGTCGACGCCGCGGCCTAGCATCACATCGCCGCAGAGGAACAGCGTCACTGTGCCGTCGTGCACGGTTCCAGCCTAGGCCACCGGCCGGATTCCTCCGGTTCGCCGAGTTGACGCCCCTCAGGGCAGGGCGGAACCTGTAGGCCGCGAGCGGAACCCCCGAGGGGGTGGCCTCATGCACGGAGTAAGGACCAACGCCTTCACCGAGGCTCATAGGAGTCGAAATGAAATAACTTGCGCGTTTCGAACCCTCCACAGGCCTGTGACCTGCGATGATGCTCTCGATCACGTATTTGTTACTTCATTACGTCCCCAGAGCCGAGTACGTGCCGAGATCGGGGCTGATCCAGGACGGATCCGGTAACCGGGTCTTTGTGCTGGGACGATCCTTCGTGAAGGTCACCTTCCACAACGCCGCCGCACACAACCTCGAAGGTCAACCCACCGCTCCGAGGAACCTCTTCCCTCTCGGCCGGACAACGAATGTCGTCCACGTGAAGCGGGGCGGCGACTTCGAGGGTGTGGTGACCTACTACCTCGGGCTGTGTGGGCACAGGCCAGCACCGCCCGCGCATCCGACCGTGAGCAGCGTGGGCCGCGACGTCATCCTGAGCATCCCAACGCGGTAGCGGTAACACGCCACAGCGCCCTGTCCCGTTGCGCGATCGACGCTTTGGTGTTGGTGGCGTCGATGAACGCGAGGTAGGAGGTCCGTCTGCCTCGACGCTCCCCACGATCGACGCCATATTGCGGGTGGTACCCGATTCTGATCAGGGGGCCAGGCGGGCCGGTGGATGAACGTCCAGGACAAATCAGATACAAAATGGACAACACCGGCCCGCCGGGCCATCGAGATTAAAATATCCCGGGAGCCCAGGCTAGCAGTTGACGAACTCCGGTTGCTGGTTGAGGACCTGGCTCTCCGGGGAGATGAAGCGGCGGTACTGCTCGCCGCCCGTGGCCTGGGGGCGGAAAGCGGCCAGCCGATGGCAGTTCTGGAAGGCTAGCGCCACGCCGAAGTGCCGTTCCAGGGCCGCGCGTATCGAGGTGCTGGCCATCGCCCGCAACAGCTGTCCCTGCTCGGCGTCGTCCGCGGGCGGGGTCTGGTTGTCGGCGAAGTCGCGGGCTGCGGTGGGCAGCTCGCCGGCGAGCCGCTCGACCAGTCCGTAGGCGTAGGGCAGGGAAGTGCGGATACAGGCGAGGAAGTCGGCCTCGTCGACGTGACCTTGTTCGGCCTGCTCCAACAGGTCGGGCGACACCGTCAGGGACATGGATACCTCCTGGGCTGGTGGCAGCGACAACGATCACCACTGTCTTGGATACAACAACCGTTGTCAATACCGACAGTGATACTCCGTGTGCAGATCGATTGCGCCGCGGCGGCGCACCCCGACACCCCGCCGGATCTGCCGTGCGATGCGGCGCGTCCCGCCTCCGTACACCCGGTGCACGCCCGGTGCGCGCCCCCGGTGGACGGCGCAGGGCGTCCGACCCGGCAAAGCATCTGGTCGATCATGCAGGCGGATGGGCGGATGGGCGGATGGGCGGATGGGCGGCGGGGAGGCCCGCCCCGCGTAATCGCCGACCGCTCGAACTCGAACTTGTAACGGTTTCCATTAGCCGCTACCTTTGCGAAAATGAATCCCGGTACTGCTAGCAGGTCCGGTCGGGTGACAAGCAGGGAGATCGTGGTGGATGGTGCACGGCTGGTCACGGTGCGGCGCTGGCGGGTGCGGCCCGGGCGGATGCCGCGCGGCCTGGGGGTAGTGGCCGCCGGCGTGGCGATGGTCGTGGCCGCGTGTGGGACGTCCTCGTCGGAGGACACCGGGACCGGCGCCACCGGCAGCGGGAAGATCGCTGTGGTGGCGGCCGAGAACTTCTGGGGCAGCATCGCCGCCCAGCTGGGGGGCGATCGGGTGGCGGTCACCAGCATCATCGACAATCCCGACGCCGACCCGCACGACTATGAGCCGACCCCCGCCGACGGCCGGGCGATCGCCGGTGCGCGGCTGTTCATCGACAACGGCGTCGGCTACGACCCGTGGGCGGGCAAGCTGGCGGCGGCCAACCCGGCGGCCGGGCGGGTGACGCTGACCGTCGGCGACCTGGTCGGCGCGAAGGACGGCGACAACCCGCATCGCTGGTACAACCCGGATGACGTCGCGAAGGTGATCGACCAGGTCACCGCCGACTACAAGAAGATCGACCCCGCTGGCGCGGGCTACTTCGATCAGCAGCGGGCATCCTTCACCGCCACGACCCTCAAGCCGTACACCGATCTCATCGCAACGATCAAGAAGAAGTACGCCGGGACGCCGGTCGGGGCCTCGGAGAGCATCTTCGAGATGCTGTCCCCGGCGCTCGGGCTGAACCTGCTGACCCCGCCGGCCTTCCTGCGCGCGATCTCGGAGGGCACCGACCCGACTGCCGCGGACAAGAGCACCATCGACAGTCAGATCAAGACCGGGGAGATCAAAGTCTACGTCTACAACAGCCAGAACGCCACCCCGGACGTGCAACGGCAGGTTGAGGAGGCGAAGGCGGCCCACATCCCGGTGACCACCATCACCGAGACGCTCGTCCCGGCCGGAGCATCGTTCCAGGAGTGGCAGGTCGCCCAGTTGGAAGCCCTGCGCGGGTCGCTGGCGCAGGCAACCGGCAAGTAAGTGGCAACCGGCACGTAAGCGGAAGGTAACGAGGATGGCGGCGGTGGCGTACCCTCGATCCGGCGGCTCGAGCGCCGAGGTTGACGAGGCGGTGGCGCCGGCCGGCAGCGACCGGCCGGCCGCATCGGCGGTGATGTTCGAGGGTGCGGCGGTTCGTCTCGGCAGGCGGATGGTATGGAGCGGGGTGAGCGTCGAGGCCGGCGCGGGGGAGTTCGTCGCGATCCTCGGTCCCAACGGCGTCGGTAAGTCCACCCTGCTCAAGGCGGCCCTTGGCCTGCTGCCGCTGGCCGCGGGGCGGGTGGTGGTGCTGGGCCGGCATCCCGGGCGGGCCCGCGCCGAGGTCGGCTATCTGCCGCAGCGACGGAGCTTCGACCCGTCGGTACGGATCCGGGGGCTTGACATCGTCCGCCTCGGTCTCGACGGCCACCGGTGGGGTCTGCCGCTGCCCGGCGGAGATCGCGCCCGGACAGCGCGGCGGCGCGTCGCCGAACTCGTCGAGCAGGTCGGCGCCACCGGCTACGCCCACCAGCCGATCGGCCGGCTGTCCGGTGGGGAGCAGCAGCGGCTTCTGATCGCCCAGGCGCTCGCCCGCCGGCCCCGGCTGTTGCTCCTCGACGAACCGTTGGACAGCCTGGACCCGCCCAACGCCGCCGCGGTCGCGGCCCTCATCCGCACTATCTGCCAGACGGCGGGGGTGACCGTGCTGATGGTCGCCCACGACGTCAACCCGATCCTGCCCAGCCTCGACCGGGTCATCTACCTCGCCGCCGGCGGTGCGGTCTCGGGCTCTCCCGCCGAGGTCATCACCAGTGCGACGTTAAGCCGGCTCTACCAGGCCCCCATCGAGGTGCTGACCACCTCCGACGGGCGCCTCGTCGTCGTCGGCCAGCCCGAGCCGCCCGCTGTACACACCGACCGTCATAACGGGACCGGCCATCTGTGATCACTGCGGCGGTGGTCGCGACCGACGCGGGCCTGTCGTGGAACCTGGTCCGCGACGTCCGGCAGATGTTCGCCTACCCGTTCATGGTGAACGCGTTCCGGGCCGGAACCATCGTCGCGCTGACCGCCGGGGCAACTGGATGGTTCATGGTCCTACGCCGCCAGGCCTTCGCCGGCCACACCCTCGCCGTGGCCGGTTTCCCGGGCGCGGCCGGGGCGATCTGGCTCGGCCTGGGCGCGACCTACGGCTACTTCGCCTTCTGTCTCACCGCGGCGCTGATCATTGCTGCTGTCCCCGGGCTGGGTGGGGCAGCCGGGCGGGCCGCGGAGTCGGCCATCATCGGTACCGTCCAGGCGTTCGCGCTGGCCTGCGGATTCCTGTTCGTCAGCCTGTACAAGGAATTCTTCGGCGGGGTCAACACGCTGCTGTTCGGCAGCTTCCTGGGAATCACCGACGACATGGTCCTCACGCTGACCGCCGTCGCCGTGGCGGTCCTGGCAGTGCTGGCGCTCATCGGGCGGCCGCTGCTGTTCGCCTCGCTCGATCCAGCTGTGGCCGCCGCCGCCGGAGCGCCGGTGCGGGGTCTGTCGGTGGTTTTCCTGATCCTGCTCGGGAGCACCGCCGCGGAGGTCAGCCAGATCACCGGAACCCTCCTCGTCTTCACCCTGCTGGTCATCCCGGCCGCGACCGCACAGGTCCTCACCACCCGACCGGCCCTCAGCCTCACGCTCACCGTGCTGCTAGGCCTGCTGGTCACCTGGGCCGGGCTGACCGTGGCCTACTACTCGCCCTATCCGTTCGGCTTTTTCATCACCAGCTTCTCCTTCGGCCTGTACCTCCTCGCCCGTCTCGCCGTCGGCGCGCGCGACCTGCTCGGCCGGGCCGCCCGCGTCCCCCGGACGACCGGAGCAGCAGCATGACCGCAGCCACGGCGGACACCGGACTGACCGCGATGTTCGAGCACCCGTTCATGCAGCATGCGTTCATCGCCGGAACGGGGATTGCTATGGCGGCCGGACTCGTCGGCTACTTCCTCGTCCTGCGCGCCCAGGTCTTCACCGCCGACGCGTTGTCCCATGTGGCGTTCACCGGCGCACTCGCCGCCCTGGCCACCGGGATCGATGCCCGCGTCGGCCTGTTCGCCGCCACCGTCACCGTCGGGTGCGCCCTCGGCGCGCTCGGCCCCCGCGGCCACGCCGACGACGTCGTCATCGGCAGCGTGTTCGCCTGGGTCCTCGGCCTCGGGGTGCTCTTCCTTACCCTTTACACCACCCACCGCAACACCGGCAACGGCACCGCCGGCGTCACCGTCCTGTTCGGCTCGATCTTCGGCCTGGACGCCTCCCACGCCTGGGAGGCTGCCATACTCGCCGTCCTCCTCTGCCTCGCCACCATCGCGATCGGGCGCCCCCTGCTGTTCGCCAGCCTGGACGGCGCGGTCGCGGCCGCCCGAGGTGTCCCCGTCCGCCTCCTCGGCGTCGGTTTCCTCGGCCTTGTCGGGGCGACCGCCGCCGAGGCCACCCAGGCCGTCGGTGCCCTGCTGCTCCTCGGCCTGTTCGCCGCACCCGCCGGCACCGCCCACCGGCTCACCGCCCGCCCTTACCATGGAATGATGATCTCCACCGCGGTCGCGGTCGCGGTGACCTGGGCCGGACTGACCACCAGCTACCTCGCCCCGCGGATCCCCCCGAGCTTCGCCATCCTTGCCCTCGCCACCGCCACCTACACCGTCACGCTGACCGTTACCCGGCTGGTCGCGGACTCGGGCTTGGCGCGGGCGGTGCGGCACCCGTCCGCGGACGCGCCTCGTTCGGCCTGATCGAACCCACCGGCGCCACCGGTGGCCACCGGCGCGGTCGCGCGCGGTCCGGGGAAGCGCCAGGTCAGAGCCCGAGCAGCCGGCCGCAGATCGACTCGACCGCGGCCGGCAGGCCCGGGTTGTGCCGCAGGTGCGGGGTGCGGGCCGTGTCGTTGGCGACGGAGACCGCGGCGTGCACCCGGATCCGGGCGGCGGTGGGATCGAGCTCGGGGTGCACGAGCCGGAGCAGGTGAACCCATTCGGTGAGGTAGTCGTGCTGGGCCCGGCGGGCGACGTGGCGTTCGTCCTCCGGCAGATGCTCGACCTCGGTGATCAGTAGCCCGATCAGGTCGTGGTGGGCCTGGGTGAACCGGAGGTAGGAGCCGAGCAGCCGGCGCAGGGCGTCGGCGGCGTCGTTCGAAGCCCGATAGATCGCGCTGACGTCCATCAACAGGGCGGCCGTGCTGCGCTGGAACGCGGTGCGCAGCATGTCCAGCTTGCTCGGGAAGTGGTGGTAGACGCTGGGGCCGGTGATGCCGACGGCGTTGCCGATGTCCTCGATGCCGACGCCGGCGTAGCCGTGGGTGGCGAACATCCGCACCGCCTGGGTGAGCAGCGCCTCGCGGCGGGAGGCCGGCCGCAGCGGCAGTCCGGCCGGTGGTGGTCCGGCTGGTCGCGGCGGCGATGCGGTGCGGGTGCCGGGCAGCGGGGTGTCCAGCACGAGGTCGGTGAGCTCGGCGAGCAGGTCGTCGTAGGCGGGCCGGGGCAGGTCCAGGTGGTGGAAGGACGGGCTTATCAGCACGGCCAGCATCGCCCAGGTGAGCAGGTCCGCGGTGGGGGGGTCGAGCTCGGGGCGGGCGGCGCGCACCCGGTCGGTGAGGCGGCGTCCGATCTCGCGGACCTCGGCGCGCAGCAGAGCATGGTCGTCAGGGGTCAGATGGCGGGCTTCGCGCTGCCAGAGCACGCCGATGTGGCGTTCGTCGAGGCAGCGGGCGGCGAGCCGGGCCGACGCCGTGGCGCGGTCGGTGCGGCCGGCACGGTCCGCGAGATCGAGATCATCGAGCAGGCGCCGCAGCGGGGCCAGGCCTGCAGAGATGACCTCGCGGAGCAGGTCCTGTTTACCGGAGAAGTGCCGGTACAGCGCGGACGGGCCGACCGCCACGGCCTCGGCGAGATCGGTCATGCCGATCTGGTCGTAGCCGCGGCGGGCGAACAGGTCCGAGGCGGCGCCGAGGATCATCGCTCGCCGGTTACGCGGGCGGGTGCCGCGCGGCGGCGCAAGCGTGCGGTCCGGCAGGACAACCCCCTCGGTACGACCCCCTCGGTCTCCGAGGTGCGAATCAGCCTACCTTCTCGTAGAGGGCGACCACGGCGGCGCCGCCGAGGCCGATGTTATGCTGCAGCGCCACGGTCACGTCCTCGACCTGGCGCTTGTCGGCCTCGCCGCGCAACTGCCACACCAGCTCCGCGCACTGCGCCAACCCGGTCGCGCCCAGCGGGTGCCCCTTGGACAGCAGCCCACCCGACGGATTGGTCACCACCCGGCCGCCGTAGGTGTTGTCGCCGTCGACGATGAACTTCTCCGCCGTGCCCTCCGGGGTCAGCCCCAGCGCCTCGTAGGACATCAGCTCATTGCTGGTGAAGCAGTCGTGCAGCTCCACCACGCGCACGTCGAGCGGGTCCACCCCGGCCACCTCGTACACCTGCCGCGCGGCGGCCGCGGTCATGTCGTAACCGACCAGGCGCATCAGGTCCCCGTCGAACGAGGACGGGGTATCCGTGGTCATCGCCTGCGCGATGATCGCCACATCGGCGCGCAGCCCGTGGGCGCGCGCGAAATCCTCGGAAACGACCACCGCGGCGGCCGCGCCACAGGTGGGCGGGCAGCACTGCAACCGGGTCAGCCAACCGAGGATCCGCGGCGAGGCAAGAACCTCCGCCACGGTCACCGGATCAGTGAACACCGCATACGGGTTGTTGGCCGCGTGCCGGCGCGACTTCACCGAGATCCGCGCGAATACCGCCGGGTCCATCCCGTACTTCTCGCAGTAGGCCGCGCCCGCACCGGCGAAGTACCGCGGTGCGAACGGCACCCCCTCGACCTCGCCCTGCACCTTGGTGACCACTTCGTCGAACCGCCCGAAGGCGTTGGGCCGGTCGTCCCACTGCATCGTCAGCGCGCCGCGCCGCATCTGCTCGAACCCGAACGCCAGCACGCAGTCCGCCGCCCCGGAAGCCACCGCCTGCCGCGCCAGGAACAGCGCCGACGACCCACTCGAGCAGCTGTTGTTCACGTTCACCACCGGCGCCCCGGTCATCCCCACCCGGTACAGCGCCTTCTGCCCGCTCGTCGAGTCGCCGTACACATAGCCGGCGTACGCCTGCTGGACCGCAGCCAGGTCGATCCCAGCATCGGCCAACGCCGCCCTGACCGCCCCCTCGGCCAGCACGTCGTAGCTGTCGCTCCTGCTCGGCGTCGCGAACGGCACCATGCCGACGCCCGCCACCATCACCCGACCGCTCATCATCGCTCCATGGGCTAGCTGTTGTTCACTTAACACCGTGAGCACCACAGTAGCGCACGTCAAGGGGAGAGGTGTAGCGTAAGCGTGCTTGCGAGGATTCACAAGGTGGAGCGACGCGGGTGTGTCACAGCCTGCGGTCGGGCGACGTCCACACCGGTCAGTGGTTGAGCGCCCACAGGCCGACCAGGTTCGCGAAGGTGAAGACCACCGTGATGACGACGGCGAGGATGAGCCGCCTGCGGCGCTCGCGGCGGCGCCAGGTGGCCCGCGCCCGCCGGTAGGCGTCGGGCGACACGGGCACGCCGTCGGCGAGAGCGTCCAGGGCGTCGCGCAGCCGTCGTTCGGTGTCGTTGAGCGGCCCGGTGTGATACGTCATGTCTGGGACTCCATCGCGCGGGACAGCGCCGCCATTCCCCGGGCCGCATGGGGATTTCACTGCGCCGCAGGAAATCCCCATGACCGCGGCTATCTCGGATTCCTTCAGGCCGAGCCAGTGCCGCAGTACCAGGGCCTCCCGCTGGCGCGGCGAAAGCCGCTGTAACGCGACGACTACAGCTCGCTGTTCGTGTCGCAGCAGCGATTGCGTCTCCGCCGATTCTACCTGGCCTGATGGCCATTCCAGATGTTTTCGGACGACCTGGAGATGGCGTAGTTGCATTCGGGTGAGATTGCAGACTATGCTACGTAGATACGGCAGGGTGGCGGTCGAGTCCCGCAGTTTTCGGGGTCTTCGAAGTTAA
>NZ_CDWTMG010000199.1:0-9253 GCF_977945845.1 Frankia sp. CcMO1 | reverse complement strand
GCGGACGCCGCCGCGGCGGCCCGGCGGGACCCGGCGGGCCGCCGCGCGGCCGTGGCGGTGCGGACAGCCAGACCGAGCCCGGTGGCACGACGACGGTCGATCGGACGCCTCGGCACCTCGCCATGCCCGAACGCACGGTCACGGGGACAGGAACGGGATCAGCGGCGTCACACGTGGTGCCGGGTCTCGAACCGGTAGCCGGTCCGCGGCCGGGGCGCCCCGCCGGGAGCCGGACGAACCCACCGCCCCGGGAAACGGCGGTGGTCATCGTCAGAGCGATCGTCGAGACGCTCGGCGGAGTGCGCCCGGCCTCGCATCTCGCCGGATGGACGACGCCCCGCCTACAGAACGATCTCGAACGCATCGTCGCCCAGACCACGGATCGCAGGCGGAGTCAGGTCCGCAGCGTACGGGTCAGCGAACCGCGACCCGGAGTCGCCGAGGTCTCGGCGGTCATCAGCAGAGGTGCCCGGGTGGCCGCACTCGCGCTGCGCATGGAGTCGTCCGGCGGACGCTGGCGGGTGACAACCCTGCAGGTGGGTTAGCGCGGCCACCGGCTCCAGGGATGGATCACTCGGCGTTGCGGCGCGCCGGGTCGCCGTGGCATCGCTTGTACTTGCGGCCTGACCCACACGGGCAGGGCGCATTGCGAGCGGGACGCGTGCCCGCACCGGGCTGCGCCGTGCCGGCTTCGCCGCGGGCGGCGCTGAGCGCACCGTTTCCAGCCGGGCGGCCCAGTCCCGACCCGCCGTCCACCGTCGTGACCGGCCCGGATCCACCGTCGACTGACGGCGCGGTGTAGCGCAGGCCACCGGTCGGCCGCCGCGGCTCAAGCCCCTTGACGAAGACCGGCGGCGGTGCGGACGGAACCGGTGAAGGGGGTGGCGGAGTCTGGTCGGCCGCCGCGGGGCGAGCGGGCTGCGCGTCCGCGACGGGCCCGGCGCCGCCCGGGATCGTCGGCGCCACCGGAGCGGGCAGGGTCGCGGCTCCGGCCGGCGGTGCGGGAGCGGCGGACGCGGCCGGCTCGACGCCCACCGGCGCGGCGGCCTCCTCCTGCCCCGCGACCTGAACCTCGACGTTGAACAGCAGCCGGACAGATTCCTCCTTGATACCCTCCATCATCGTCTGGAACATGTCGAAACCCTCACGTTGGTACTCGACCAGCGGGTCCCGCTGTCCCATCGCCCGCAGCCCGATGCCCTCTTGCAGGTAGTCCATTTCGTAGAGGTGCTCGCGCCACTTTCGGTCCAAGACCGCGAGGACGACCCGTCGCTCCAGCTCCCGCATGATCGGTTCGCTGTCGGGGCCGTCGCCGAGGTCGAGTTCCCGCCGGTCGTACGCCTCCTGCGCGTCGACCTGGATGTCCTCGAGCAGGTGATCGGCAGTGAGCCCGTCACGATCGTCGACATCGGGTGCCACCACACCGACCGGGTAGAGCTGCCCGAGCGCCGTCCAGAGCGTGTCGAGATCCCACTCCTCCGGGTACCCGTCGGCGGTGGCGCCGCGCACGTACCCCTCGACGGTGTCGTCGACGAAGTGACGCACCTGCTCGTGGAGATCAGCACCGCCGAGAACCTTGCGGCGCTCCTCATAAATCACGGTGCGCTGCTTGTTCATGACCTCGTCGTACTTGAGGACGTTCTTGCGGATCTCGAAGTTCTGCCCCTCGACCTGGGTCTGGGCCGACCGGATCGCCCGAGTCACGATCTTCGATTCGATCGGGACGTCCTCGGGGATGTTCAGCCGATCCATGATGCCCTCGACCGCGGCCGCGTTGAACAACCGCATGAGATCGTCGCCGAGGGAGAGGTAGAAGCGCGACTCACCGCGGTCGCCCTGCCGGCCGGCCCGGCCACGCAGCTGGTTGTCGATGCGCCGGGACTCGTGCCGCTCGGTGCCGAGCACGTACAGGCCGCCGGCGTCGACGACCTCCTCGTGCTCGGCCTTCACCGACTGCCTGGCCTTCTCCAGGGCCTCCTGCCAGGCCGCCTCATAGTCCTCGGGGGTCTCGATCGACGAGAGGCCGCGCTGGCGCAGCTCGGCCTGGGCAATGAACTCCGGGTTGCCGCCGAGCATGATGTCCGTACCACGACCGGCCATGTTCGTCGCCACCGTGACGGCGCCCTTGCGGCCCGCCTCGGCGATGATGGCCGCCTCCCGCTCGTGGTGCTTGGCGTTGAGCACCTCGTGCGGCACACCACGCTTGCGGAGTTGCTTCGAGAGGTACTCGGACTTCTCGACGCTGGTGGTGCCGACCAGGACCGGCTGGCCCTTCTCGTGCCGCTCGGCGATGTCCTCCACCACGGCGTCGAACTTCGCGATCTCGGTCTTGTAGACGACGTCCGGCTGGTCGAGCCGGACCATCGGCTTGTTCGTCGGGATGGGGACGACCCCGAGCGAGTAGATCTGGTGGAACTCGGCCGCCTCGGTCATGGCGGTACCGGTCATACCGGAGAGCTTGTCGTAGAGCCGGAAGTAGTTCTGCAGCGTGATCGTCGCGAGGGTCTGGTTCTCCTGCTTGATCTCGACCTTTTCTTTGGCCTCGATCGCCTGGTGCATTCCCTCGCTGTAGCGACGGCCGTGGAGCACGCGGCCGGTGAACTCGTCGACGATGAGAACCTCACCGTCGGTAACGATGTAGTCCTTGTCCCGCTTGTAGAGCTCCTTGACCTTCAGTGAATTGTTCAGGTAGCCCACGAGCGGAGTGTTCACCGATTCGTAGAGGTTCTCGATGCCGAGCTGGTCCTCGACCTTCTCGACCCCGGACTCGGTGATGGCCACCGTCCGCTTGCCCTCTTCGACCTCGTAGTCGACATCGCGTTCGAGCAGCGGGGCGATCCGGGCAAACTCCGTGTACCACCTGGTCGGATGATCCGCTGGACCGCTGATGATCAACGGCGTGCGGGCCTCGTCGATGAGGATGGAGTCCACCTCGTCGACGACCGCGAAGTTGTGGCCACGCTGGACGAGTTCCTCCGAGCTCCAGGCCATGTTGTCACGGAGGTAGTCGAACCCGAACTCGTTGTTGGTGCCGTAGGTGATATCGCAGGCGTACTGGGCCCGGCGGACCGGCGGCGGCATCTGCGGATGGATCACCCCGACGGTGAGGCCGAGGAAACGATGGACCCGGCCCATGTTCTCGGCGTCGCGCTGGGCGAGGTAGTCGTTGACGGTGATGACGTGCACACCCTTACCGGCCAACGCGTTGAGGTAGGTCGGCAGGGTCGAGACCAGCGTCTTGCCCTCACCGGTCTTCATCTCGGCGATGTTGCCAAGATGAAGGGCCGCGCCCCCCATGACCTGCACATCGAAATGCCGCTGGCCCAGCGTGCGCCGCGCTGCCTCGCGCACGGCGGCAAAGGCCTCGGGCAGCAGGTCGTCGAGGGTCTCCCCCCCGTCCGCGAGCCGCTGGCGGAACTCGTCGGTCATGCCTCGCAGTTCGCCGTCGGACAGGCCGGTGAAGTCATCCTCGATCAGGTTCACCTGCTCGGCGATCGCCTTGAGCTTGCGCAGGATCCGGCCCTCGCCGGCACGCAAGATCTTGTCTAGTACCACGGGCGAAACTCCTCCGGCAGGCGCGTCGGCGAGGTCACCGACCCCACGATGCTAGCCCTTCGATAGCCGCCTACAACATCCATCCGCGCGCGGTTCCTCCGGCTGGGACCGGTGAGGAGCAGGCGACGGGAAGGGGTGCCGGCGAGGGGCCAGGGGTCGCGCGGACGGGAACGACCAGAACGGGATGACAGCACGGCGTGCATTGTCCGCCCATGCCACGCCGCACTGTCCAACGACCGGGAGCGCGGATGGGTGCCCGGGACCGGCGGCAACGGTGGCGGCCGGTGCAAGGTTGGAGCATGGCACCTCTCGAACCGGCGGAGATCACGGCGGGCCGCCTGCATCTGCGCCCCCTGGCACCCCCGGGACGCCGACGCCGTACACCAGGCCTGCCAGGACCCGGAGATAAGCCGGTGGACAAGAGTCCCGACGCCGTATCTGTACCAACACGCGGTGGACTTCGTCTCACGCCAGTCGCCGCAGAGCTGGGCCAGCGGGACCGGGGCACTGTTCGCGGTGGTGGATGCCACGACCGAGCAGCTCCTTGCCTCGGTCGGACTGGCGGATCTCTCCGGCGACGGCGATGCGAAGATTGGTTACTGCTGCGCGGCGCCGACGCGCGGGCGGGGAGTGACCTCCCAGGCCGTTGCCGCGCTGACCCGCTGGGGTTTCAGAGCTCTGGGGCTGGCCCGGATCGAGTGGCGGGCCGCGGTGGGCAACCTCGCGTCTCGCCGCGTGGCCGAGAAGGCCGGTTTCACCGTGGAGGGCACCCTGCGCCGGGCCCTGCTGCTGGGCGACGGTAACCGGCGGGACTGCTGGGTGGGATCGCTCCTACCGGACGATCCCGCGCCGCGGTGACGCCCCCGACCGGGCCTCAGGTGATCTCGAGCAGCTTCTCCCGGACCGCGTACACGACCGCCTCCATCCTGGAGTGCAGCTGGAGCTTCTCCAGGATGTTCCGGATGTGGTTCTTGACGGTGTTCTCACTGATGTAGAGCTGCTTGGCGATGTCACGGTTGTTCATGCCCTTGGCGACGAGCCGTAGCACCTCCATCTCCCGATCGGTCAGCCGGGGGGTGGGGAGCTGCGGGCGGTCATCCTTGTTCTTGATCATGGCTGCGAACTCGCTGAGCAGCTTCGACGCCATGGACGGGCTGATGAGGCTCTGTCCCCCGTACACAGCGCGGATGTCCGCGGCGACCTCGTCAATAGAGATCTCCTTCAGCAGGTAGCCCATGGCCCCCGCCTTAATCGCGTCGTAGAGGTCGGCCTCCTCATCGCTGATGGTCAGCATGACGATCTTGGCGCTCGGGACAGCCTCCTTGATGGCGCTCGTGGCGTCGATCCCGCCACGGCGCGGCATCCGCACATCCATGAGCACAATGTCCGGCGCCATCTCCTTAGCCATGGTCACCGCCTCAGCACCATCCGCGGCCTCCCCGACGACCTCGATGTCGACCTCCTGCCCCAGCACCATCTCCAGCCCACGCCGGAACAGCGCATGGTCGTCAACGATCAGCACCCGGATGGGGTTCGCCTCCGATGGCGTCGGCAGCATCTCCTCAGAGCGATGCTCCTCCACCGTCATCTGACCTCCCTGGACCACTGCCCGCAGCGCACCGCCCTGCGTGCCTCCACGCGGGGCGGTGCGCCGTGTACTCCGACACCCGAGGCAAATAGTCCCACGTCGGCCGGCGGACGCGGCCTTCAGATCGTCTAAACGGCGGCGGCCGAGCTCACGAAGGCGCCCCGGGTTGGCGACGGCCGCTCGTCCCGCTGATCGGCGCCCGCCGGCCCCGACCTGCCGGCCGCCGCCGAACCGGACAACCGGATGACACCGTAATCGTAACCGACCCGCCGGTAGACGACGCTGGGGAGGCCGAGGTCGACGTCGAGGAAGAGATAGAAATCATGCCCCACCAGTTCCATGTTGGACAGGGCCTCCTCCAGCGACATCGGCTCCGCCTCATGGGTCTTCTCCCGGACGATCAGCGGAGCCTGCTCACTCTGCTCGCCCGCACCGATCCTGGCGGTGGATTCGTCGGCCGGAGCGGCGACGACCGGCCTGGACCCGCCGCTGCCACTCCTTCCGGCGGCACCAGCATCCTCGGCACCAGCCGGTAGGGCAGCCGCCGGCTTCATGCCCTCCAACGGCATGAGACTGCCGAGCGGGACCGAGGTGATCCCGGCCGGCTTGGCGCCAGCGTGGTTGGCGTGGTGGCGGACCCGCCGGTCGGCGGCCCGGCGCAGCCGCTCGGCCAGTTTGCCGGCGGCCAGGTCGAGGGCAGCGTAGCAGTCGGCCGCGGCGGCCTCGGCCCGGATCACCGGACCCCGTGAGTACACGGTCAGCTCGACTCGGTCGCAGACGTCGGACAGCCGGGGATTGCGTTCCTTCGACAGCTCGACATCCACCCGGATGATGTTGGAGTTCAGCCGTTCCAACTTGGCGAGCTTGGCCTGGACATGATTGCGGAACCGTTCCGGAACCGCGGTGTGCCTGCCCTTGACCACGATGTCCACGCGATCCACCTCCTGTTCGCCTGTCCGGCGCCCACGGCCCTCGCCAAGGCTGCCGACCGTGCGCCGGTGTCTCGGAGCTTCCGGAAGGAACCATCTCCGCGGGGCCGAGACGATCCCCCCGGGCGCCCTATCTACGGTTGTCGCACCTTCCCAACGTTCTACGGCTAGCTGCCCGCATTCGGCTCCCTTCCCTTCAGCGGCGGCGCTACTCCGCCCGCCGGCCCGGTATCCGCACGACGAGTGCACTGCGACCGACAAGCGGTCACTCCCGCTCCGTCGGGCCACTCGGCCGTTGCGCCTACTGCCTGGTCAGGCGGTGCGTACTGGTAGTTTCACCCCGGCGGCCCCGTCAAGGCGAGCAAGCGGTCCCGTCCGCGCGTCGGGCCCGAAGCGGCCACCACGGCGACGGCGCTCGCCCGCAGGGCGCCGGCTCGTAGGGCCCGTACCGCCTCACCCGCCGTGGCTCCCGTCGTCAGTACGTCGTCGACCACGACGATGCACGGGTCCGCGGGAGGCCCGTCCGAGAGATCGTCGGCGGCCCGCACCAGCCGGGCCGTGCGGGCGGGACCGACCAAGCCGAAGGCGCCCGTGAGGTTGACGAACCGTGCCGCCGCCCCCAGCCCGGCCTGGTCCGCCGTGTGCCGCACCGGCCGCAGCACGGGAGCGATTCCGACCCGGTGCCCGCGTCGGCGCAGGACCGCGGCCGCCACGGAACACAGCAGCTCGAGGTGGTCGAAACCACGCCGACGCCGCGCGGCGCGGTTCGAAGGCACCGGGACCAGCACCACACCGCGCCCGCGAGGACGGAGACCGGGATGCACGTCAGTGGCACCCACCGCGCCCGACGACACCGCCCGCGCCACCGCCCAGCGGACCGGCCAGGTCGCGCCGGCCACGCTCCTTGTAGGCGAGAAGGAGCGCCCGGACCCGGTCGGCGTAGCGGGCGGCGGCCAGGCACGGCGGCAGCCCTCGCCGCCACGGGGTGGCCAGGGAGCCCGCGGCGGCGAGGAACACGGGACCACGAAGCTCGGCGACACACGCCGGGCACGCCGATGCCCCCCAGTCGCCGCATCCGGCGCAGGCAAGCGGCATGATCAGATCAGCGAGGATCGCGAGATTCCTGGTGAGCAGGGACAACGTGGCTCGAGGCATGACAGGAAGGATCAGCCGCGGGCCGCGGGCCGACCAGCCCCAAGTGGTGATCTGTGGATACCGCCCTCGGCAGTCGTGAAGCGGCTGTGGACAACCCTGGGCGACTCGGTCGGCGACCGGCCCCGCAGCCGAGGTGGTGCGGCCCAGCCGGCACATCCTGGCCAGCACATCCCGGCCAGACCGCGTAATTCCGCCGGCATCCCCAGCATCCATCCCGACCGAGAGCACAGAATCCTCATAGTGGCCGCAGCATGCCCACCACAAGCACGGCATCCTTACCTCGACACACCGAACCTCGACACCGACTGCGACGAGTGGAGACACACCGATGGCCGACGGACCCGGTTGGGCTTCGCCCGGCACACCGCCACCCGGCGCCCCGCAGGGCCCGTGGGGACAGTGGCGGTGGGGCCCGGCCGTCCCGAAACCGGGCATCATCCCGCTGCGCCCCCTCGCTCTGGGCGAGATCCTGGACGGCACGTTCGCCACGATCCGCACGAATCCCGGCGCGACCGTCGGGGTGACGGTGGCGGCCGCGGCGGTGGTGGAGACGGTGTCCACCACCGTCGCGATCAGCGGCGAGGACGCGTCGCCGGGCGCCAGGGCCGCCATCACCGTCGCGATGCTCGGTCTCGATCTCATCCTCGGGCTCTTCCTTTCCGGGGTGCTCAGCGTCGTGGTGAGCGAGGCGACCCTGGGAAGCCGAATCACCACGATCGACGCGGTCCGACGGGTCGCACCACGGCTGCCCGGCCTGCTCGGCCTCACGGTCATCGTGGCGCTGTCGGTGGTGCTGGGGCTGATCGCGCTGCTGGTCGGGGCGATCGTCGTCGGGGTCTACCTGGCGCTGGCCACGCCCGCGTACGTCCTCGAGGGCGGCACCGTGCGCGACGCGCTGCGACGGTCAATCGCGATCGTGCGTGGATCATGGTGGCGAACGTTCGGTATCCTGCTGCTCGCCATGCTGGTGGCGGGGTTCCTCGGTGCGATCTTCGCCATCGCCGCCAGCATCGTGATGGCCTCCTCCGAGTCGGTGTTCGGCGACCCGATCAGGGGTAACCTCACCGTCACCGGCTACATCGTCCAGGCGATCGGCAGTCTGCTCGCTACCACGATCTCCACACCGATCGTCTCCGGAGCCGTCGTCCTGCTCTACGTCGACCTCAGGATCAGACGCGAGGGTCTGGACGTGACCCTCGCCGAGGCGGCCCGCGCCCGCACCGCCGGCCTGCGGCCCTCCGGATGACGCTCGGTGGTCCCGTCACTCGGGACGGAGCTCGGGAGGAGGCTCGGCGGGAACTTTCCAAGCACATCTACAGGAGTCCCGAACCCAGCTGGTGGAGCCGGGCGGTCCGGTGGATCGACGACAAGATCGGGGATCTGGTCCACTGGCTGCTCCCTGGCGGAGACGGCCTCGGCGGAGGGTCGGGTGGTCTCGGGGTCCTCGCGCTCGTCCTCGTACTGGTCGTCGTGGCGGTGGCGCTACGGTGGTGGCTCGGCCCGGTGCGCCGCAGCGCGCGTACCAGGCGGGAGGATGACGACCTGTCCAGTTCGTCGACCGCGGCGCAGTTGCGCGCCGAGGCGGACGGCCACGCCGCCCGCGGAGCCTACGCCGAGGCGGTCCGGTCCCGGCTACGGGCCATCGTGCGGATGCTGGAGGAGAAGGGCGTGCTCGATCCGCGCCCCGGCCGTACGGCCGGTGAACTCGTCGAGGACGTGGCGAGGATCGCGCCGTCCCCCGATGGCGGACCCGACGGTGGGCATCCCCGGGGCGGAACGGACCGGCCGGGCGCGGCGGCGGGCGCGGCGGGCGATGGACCCGGCACGGCGCTCGAGCCGGCCGCGGCGCTCGCCGCGGCCGTCGAGGTCTTCAGCGAGATCTGGTACGGCGGGCGCCCGGCGTCCGCGGCCGGCTACCAGGTCCTGGTCGAGGCCGACCGCGCCCTGGCCCAGCTGCGTCGCGGTACCGGGGGCACCGGCGGCACCGGCAGCGCAGACACCCTCGCGGTCCCGGCATGACCATCCC
>NZ_CDWTMG010000198.1:0-9297 GCF_977945845.1 Frankia sp. CcMO1 | reverse complement strand
TTCGAAGAGCCGCAATGGTAGGGCAGAGGCCCTGCGCCGAAAAACGGCGTGAGGGGGACCTGTGACACCGTTCTTTCTGGTTCATCACGCGCTCGCCGGCGGTGACAGCAGCTACGTCGAACGTTTCTTCGGAGATGTACAGAATGCGGTTTACGAGCGCCTCGGCTATCGTGAGGTGTTCACCGGCGAGGCGGCCGGCGCGGCGGAGCCCTCGGCGGCGGCGGGGGGCCGCTCCAATCCCGATGCGCTCCTGGCGCCGGTGATGGTGGCGCTGTACTCGGACGCCTACTTCACCGACCACCAGTGCCTGCTGGAGTGGTCGCTGTTCCGGGAGCGGCTGCGGTGGCACCACCATTTCACCGGTCGGAGCTCCCCGGCGCTGGTCGGCGTCCCCTGGTCCATCCGATCGGTACCCGTGCCGGCTCAGATCGCGGAGGCGGGGATGCTCGTCGGCGACTTCGGCGCGGGCTACACGGCGAGCGGCGCGTTACAGCTGATCCGGACCGGCTCCGCCTCGGTCTGGTACCAGCGGTTGACCGAACGGGTCAGTGAACTGATCGTGCGTGCCCGCGGCGACGAGCCGCCGGCACTGTCCACGCGTGACGTGGAGTTCGTCGAGCGGTCGGGGCGGACGGACTGGGTGTCGGCCGGTCGGGGCCCGGGCACCCGCTGGTCCGTCGGCGGCTCCGCGACGCTGCTGATCCCGCCGGCCCAGACGGCACCCCTGGCCTCGACGGTTCGCACGGCTCCGGCCCCGGCGGCCATGGCTCCGGCCCGAGCCGGTGGCCGGGAGCGTCGATGGCGGATGGCCGATCCCGAGCACACCCGTCGACCCATCCTGCGTCGTGCCGGCGCCGCCGAACTGGACGATGACGATGACTGAACTTTCCAGGCAACCACCGGAACTTTCCAGGCAACCACCGGAACCGGCGGGTCACGACACCCCGGGCGGGCGCGCCGGCAGGCCGGCGCAGATCATCACCTTCTACTCCTACAAGGGCGGTTCGGGGCGCACGATGGCGCTGGCGAACGTCGCCTGGCTGCTCGCCGCCTCGGGTAAGCGGGTTCTCACCGTCGACTGGGATCTGGAGTCTCCCGGCCTGCACCGGTATTTCCGCCCGTTTCTGCAGAACAGGGAGCTGGACTCGAGTGACGGCGTCACCGAGATGCTCCAGGGTTTCATCCGGGAGATCGACCGGCTTCAGGATGCGTCGCCGTCGACAGCCGCGGAGCAGGCCTCCTTGCCGGACGCCGACGCGGTGCGCGAGATCATCGCCCTGCACGGCGACTTCCGGCACAACATCGAGACCATCGAGTGGCCCGGGTTCCCGGGCGTCGGGCGGATCGACTTCCTCGGTCCCGGCCGGCAGACATCCACGAGCGCGGTGCTGGCGGCCACGGTGCCCTGGTCGACGCTGTTCGAGGAGGCCGACGGCCTGGCGTATTTCGCCGCGCTGCGTGAGCGCATGCGGTTCGCCGACTACGACTACGTCCTCATCGACAGCCGGACCGGGACCTCGGACGCGGCCGGCGTCTGCACCCACCTCCTGCCGGACACCGTCGTCATCGGAATCGCGCTGAACAACCAGTCCATCGACGGCGGCGCCGGGGTGGCCCGCGAGATCCGGAACAGCAAGCGGGACATCCGGGTGCTGCCCGTCCCGATGCGGGTCGAGGACACCGAGCAGCGCAAGCAGGAACTGCGCCGCCGCGCGGCGTTCCAGGCCTTCCGCCCGGTGCTGGCCGACCTGTGCGGTTCCGACCCGGAGGAACAGCGGAGCTTTCTGATCGGCCTGGAGATTCCCTACAAGGCGGTCTACGCCTACGAGGAGGTCCTGGCGGCCTTCCAGGAGGATCCCGCCAGTCGGCTCGGCGTCCAGGCCGCCTACCGGATGCTCGCCGGAGAGCTCGCCGGCGCCCCGATCGATGCGCGCGGCGTCCCGCCGCAGGACCGGGAGCGGGTGCTGCGGGACTTCGAGCAGTACGGACCGCCCGCTCCGCGGTCGGTGACGATCTTTGGAGCGCCCGAGGACCGGCCCTGGGCGGACTGGCTGGCGTCGGTGCTGGGAGCCACCGGGGTGCGGATCCGGCCGTTGCCCCCGACGGCGCTGACCCCCGCCGACTTCCCCGCTGTCGAGTCACTGATCGTGATCGGATTACCGCATCTGGGCCCGGACACCCCGGGTGAGTCCCTGGTGCGCGAGTAGGTCCAGACCCGGATCCGCCAGCGCGGCTCGCGGGCGGGGGTGGTGGTCGTCGAGGTGGGTTCGATGCGGCTCGACCCCGCCTACCACGGGGCCGAGATTATCTCCCTGCCCGCGCGGAACGAGCGGGACGCGGGGGTCGTGGTCCTCGAAGGGCTGGGGCTGCCCGTTCCGCGGGCCCGGCTCGATGACCTGCCGGTGGTCGCTCCCCGGTACCCGGCCCGCCGGCCCCGCTTCTGGTCGGTGCCGGCCGGGTTCGCCCAGCCGTTCATCGGGCGGCACGCGGTGCTGGACGAGCTGCGCGACCGACTGCTGCCGGGGGGCCGACCGAGCGGGCTGTGCCCCCTGCTCGGCCCGGACGGCGTCGGGAAGAGCGCCATCGCGGCCGAGTACGCGCACCGGTTCGGCTCCGACTACGACATCGTGCACTGGATCTCGGCGGGTGACGCAGCCTCGGTCCGGGCGGGCCTGCGCGACCTCGCCGAGCGGCTGCGTCCCGGCAGCGACGTCCCGGGCGCGCATCGCTCCCCGAGCGAGCAGCTCGAACGGGTCGCCCTGGACGCGCTGCGCCAGGGCGACCCCTCACCGCGCTGGCTGCTCGTTTACGACGGCGCCACCGACTCGCAGATGCTGGCCGGGCTGCTACCCATCCCGACCAGCAACGGTCATGTCCTGCTGACCTCGGCGGACCCGGCCTGGGACAGTGAACCCGGCGCGCTGTGGGTGGGCCCGTTCACCCCGGCCGAGAGCCGGGCGTTCCTGCGCCGGTGGCTGCCCGAGGTCGGTGCGGACCGGCTGGCGATGATCGCCGAGCGGCTGCGGCATCAGCCGTCGGGCCTGCGCACCGCGGTCGGGCGGCTTCGCCAGGACCGGCGGGGAGCGCCGGTCGACGACCGTGCCGTCGACGCCTACCTCACCCAGATCGCCGGGGTCGCACCCGAGCAGGCGACCTGGACGGTGTCGTTCGAGACCCTGCGCACCAGCGACCGCGCGACCCGGCGGGCGGCGGCCCGGCTGCTGGAACTGTGTGCCTTCCTCTGGCCCCGCAGGGCGTGCCGCTCGGCCTGCTGGAATCCCCGGTGATGCTGCGCCATCTCGCCGAGGCGGTAGGGGACGACGCGATCGCCGACCCGACCGTGCTGCCCGAGCTGTGGGCGGAGATCCGTAAGCCCCGGCTGGCCGAGATCGACACCGCACCCGACGGTCAGTTCCGCCTCGCCGCGCGCTGGCAGCGGCTCCTCGTCGAACGGATGCAGCCCGCCGAGCAGACCGCCGCCCGCGAGGTGGTGCTCGGCGTCTTCGCGGACATCGCCGCGGCCGCTCCGCGGCCCTCGGCCGCCGCGGGCTGGCCGATCTACCGGATGCTGGAAGGCCAGATCCTGGCCTCCGAGGCGATGGAGAGCCCGGCACCCAAGGTTCGGCAGTGGCTGGTGTCCCAGGTGTATGTGATGTGGCGGTCCGGCCGGCTGGAGCTGGGCCGCGGCATCGCGGAGGAGGCGTTGCGCAGATGGCGCGACCTGTTCGGAGCGGACGACCCGCTGACCCTGCGGATGGCCACCCACCTGGCCATGGTGCTCCGCGGCCTGGGACGGTTCCAGGAGGCGTACGACCTGAACACCGACACCCTCGCCCGCCAGCGGCGCCATCTGGGCATTTTCCATCGCCACACATTGATCACCGCGATGAGCTACGGCATCGACATCCGGGAGCTCGGCCGGTACACCGAGGCAGCCGCGGAGGAGAGCAGCACCCTGGTCGGTTTCCGCGACCGGCTCGGCGAGAACCACCTCGACACCCTCATGGCTGCGAGCAACCTCGCACTGTCCACCTTCCTGGACGGGCGGGCCCGTGAGGCGCTCCACCTGAGCCTGGACACCATGGCGCGGCTGCGCCTGGCGGGGGCCGAGGGCACCTCGCAGTTCTGGTGGCTGCAGGCGCGGGCCGGGATCTGCCATCGGGAGCTGGGCGAGCTGGAGCAGGCGGAGCGGTTGCTGCGGGAGGCCGCGACCAACCTCGCCGGCATCGAGGGGGCGACGACGCACCTGACCCTGCGCTGCAACAAGCATCTCGCGGTCGTCCTGCGCCTGCGGGGCAGCCCGGACGCGGCGAGCCGCCTCGCCGGTGAGACGCTCGAGCGATACACCGAGATCTACGGGGCGTCCGACCTGGGCACCCTGGCCTGCCTGCTGAGCCGTGCCGGCCACCTGCACGCGCTGGGCGAGCACCACCGGGCGTCCGTCGAGGCCGAGTCGTGCCTGCGGGAGTATGAACGTCTCTACGGCCCCGAGCATCCGTTCACGAACGTCTGCCGCTCGGATCTGTCCATCTACCTGCGCGCGGACGGGCGGCTGACGGAGTCCCGCGCGCTGGCCGAGCAGGCCCACCTCACGCTGGTCGACGAGCTCTACCAGCACCACCCGTTCGCGCTGGCCGCCGGGGTGAACCACGCCGCGAGCCTGGCAGCCCTCGGCGAGACCGAGGCGGCCCGGGCGCTGAACGAGGATCTGTTGCGCGAATCTGAAATGTCGCTGGACAGAAGCCATCCCTACCTCCCGATAATGCGGGAGAACCTGGCGGTCCTCACCGGCCGGCAGGCTGGCGGCGGGCGTGGCCATCGAGAAGTCGACATCGACATCTCCAGCATCTGAGCAGCGTGATGAGGCCGAGCGACGAGTGCACGGTGGCAATCCACCGGCGGCCGGTCCGCCCGGAGCGGGGTTTCCGGTCCGGCGTCGGCCGCCACCCGCCGGGAGCGGCAGAAGGATGAGCTGATGGTGACTGTTCCTGATGATGTTGTCGAACCCCACATCGTCACCGCGCCGCATGTCGGTGACGAATACAACGGCATCCGGCAGAAGTTCCGCGGGGCGGTGGCCGTCACGGGTGCCCAGTATCTCGAGTACTACGTCCACGGATTGCCGACGGTGTCGGCCGACCTTCTGCACCATCCGCGGCTGGCCGACTATTTCCATGGTTCACGCACGGTGGAAGGGGCCCGCCGGGACTACGAGATCATCGGCCGGCAGCTGAACCACCGGATGACGGATCTGAACACCTCGCTGGCCGGTCTCGCCAACGGGCGGCTGATCCGGACGGTCTTCGCCGCGCAGGACCGGGCGGTGCTCTACTTCGACGTCGACGAGGGGCAGTACATCGTCGGGGTCTCCCTCGGCGCGGACGCCATCGAGTCCGCTGACCTGACGCTCTCGCAGACCGCGACGGAAATCCGGGCGGCCCGGGGGGGTCGGCGACCCCAACTACGGCGGCTATCACCGGGGGACGGCACGTTCCTCCCGTCGCCCACCCGCGCCGACGGTAGCCCGGACACCGGCTCTCATCCATTCGTGTCGCTGCCGAGGCCGTCGGCGCCGGTGTTCGCCAATCCCTGGGCATCGCTGATCAAACGGCGTTGGTCACCCGCCGGGGACTCGCGGGAGGAGGAGTTCCAGGCCCAGGCCGTCAGCGTCCTGAAGCCCGGTGACCTCCAGTACATGGCCCTGGTGCGCGGCGGCACGGTGAGCGCCGCCGACCTGATGGACCACGACGACCTCAACGAATTCTTCGTCGGTCTGAGCCGGGAGGCCCGCCGGGAGGGTTTCGTCAAGGTCGCCGCCGAGTTCCTCGCCCTGAGCGATCTGCTCGACGGTCTGCTGCGATCGGTCCTGAACCGCCGATTGACCCGCACCGTTCTCGACGTGGAGAAGGGCGCGCTGTACTTTCATCGCCTCAGCCGTGACGAGTTCCTGATGGGCGTCACCCTGGATCAGCGTCGGGTGTCCGAAGCCGACCGCCGCTTCCAGTTGCTCGTCCGCCGACTGACGGCTTCGGACGGCCGTTGAAAGGCGCCAGATGACGCCAGGTGAATCCCGTCGATGGACGGGATCATCGTCGATGTCCTCGCGTATTCTTCGTCGAGCAGGTCCCCGCGTCGCGCCGGCGCGTACCCGTTGGTGGGGAGGCCCCACATTCATGGCCCACGATCTGATGCCCGTGCCGTCCGGTCTGGTGGATCTCTGCGAGGTCGACGCTGACCAGCTTGCCTTCCTCGCGGGCCCACCCTCGGGAGAATGGCAGCGATGGATCGCCGCCTGGATCGGCCACCCGGGCGGGCCGCTGCCCGAGGACGTCGCCCTGGCCCTGGGCGGGGATCTGGACCTGGCCGACTACCTGCCCAGGACCACATCCTTCGGGGAGATGCCGGACGGCACCGACCCCTCGAAGCCGCCGCGTCCGCCCGGGGCCGCCGCCTGTCCGGGCGGACGGCCCGCACCCGGTAGCGCCATGACATCCGCCTCTCGGCGGCCCGCCCGTCCTACCGGACCCGCCCGTCGGGTGGTCTCCCCACCCGCCGCCCGGCACCGGATCACCCCGCGGGATATCGAGGCCGTGGCGGGCGGGCCGCCGGGTGCCGCACCGCTGCGCGAGCTGCTGCGGGGTCAGATCAGCAAACGGATGCTGATGCTGTGGGCGCTGCTACGCGGCCTCGAGAACGCCGACCTCGACGACGCGACACGCACCTGTGTGGATGAGGCGCTCCGCGTGCTCGGGGACGCTCAGCGGCGGGCCCGCGACGCCGTCCACGACCTGCTCCTGCACCCGACGATCGGGACCTGGCTCGCCGGCAGCCTGCGGCGGTGCTGGCACGGGGCGGCCGGACCCGACCTCGACCGCCTCGGTTACGTGGGTGGGATCGCGGTGGCCGCCGCCCTGCGGGCCCGGATGCCGTGCCGGGTGCCGGTGCGGATCATCGACGGGCTGGTGTCGATCCCCACGGTGGGCGTCGTCGGGTCGGGGGTCACGAGCGGTTGGGGCGTCGCGCACATGTCCGACCGGCGGGTGACGCTGAGTGGCAGCCCCGGGCGGGGACCGGCCGGTGGTGACGGCTGGACCCCGGCGCGCACGCTGTCGAGCACTGTCGACGGTCACCGGATCGCGCTGACGCTGGAGGACACCGACCCGTTCCGGGCCGCGGACACGCTTCCCCTGGCCGTGGCCACGCGCTGCGATGAGGCGGCGGCGGGCCCGGTGGCAGCGCCTGCTCGACGGCGCCTGGAGCGTGCTCGCGGGCGACGACGGGGCGCGGGCGGAGGAGGCCGCCGCGGTCCTGTCGGCGCTGGTCCCGTTGCGCGAGGTCCCGGATCGGCCCGGCACCGGCGTCACCGTGATCGACGCGCTCGGCGCGCTGATGGTCAGCCCGCCGACCGGCGCGCTGTGGCTTGCTGTCGCCGTCGTGCATGAGGCGGCGCACACCAGACTGGAGATGCTGAGCGATCTCGCGCCCCTGATCGGCCCGCACGACGGCTCCGTGCACTACGCTTCCTGGCGGCCCGACCCCCGGCCACTCGCCCGGCTGCTGCACGGCGCCTTCGCCTTCGCCCAGATCGCGGCCTTCTGGGCGGGGCGGTGGGCCCGGGACGGCGCCGGGTCGGATCTGGGCGCGGCGTACGAGTTCGCCTGGTGCCGGGACGCGGTCTCGGCGGTGCTGCCCGTGCTGCGGGAGGCGGCCGGGCTCACCGAGGCGGGCCGCCGGTTCGTCTCGGCCCTGGGCGCCAGGATCGACGTCTGGATTGCCGCTGACCTGCCGATCGCGGCTACTACCACCGCCGCCACCGTGCTGCGCGACATCGCCGTCGTCTGGCGGCTGCGCAACCGCCGGCCCGACCGCGACCACATCGAGAGATGGGCGCGGGACTGGGCGGCCGGTCGGCCCTGCGGACGGCCGGTACCGCCGTCGTCCCGCCTCGTCCCCCAGACTGAGCCGTATAGCCCGCACCGCCACGCCCGGCAGGCGCTGACCTCGCTGCGGTTCGCCAGGCCCGACCGGTTCGGCGGGCTCGCTGGTTCTGCCGGGTTCGCTGGTTCTGCCGGGCTCGATCCGGCGGCCTGGCCCGTCAACGCGACCCTCGGGGACCTGCTCTACGTGCGCGGAGACCTCGGCCTCGCGGCCGCGGAGTTCCGCCGGGAGCTGCAGGACCGTCCGGGGCGAGCGGAGTCGTTCGCGGGGCTGGCCCTGGTGCTGGCCAGACGGGCCGGGGGACTGCAGCGCCGGCTCTACCTCGACCACCCCGAGGCGTTGCTGGCCCTGAGCGTCCGGATTCGGGAGCTGACCGGGTCCACCCCTGACCCGCGCACGCTCGCGCGGTGGATCGCGGCGGGAGGCCTCGGCCATCCGGATCGCTCGTGGCGATCTCTCGAGACGAGGCCGCTGCCGGTCGGTGCCCGGCGGTAACCCGACGGCGGGGAGGCCGGCGGGGAGGCCGTCCCGCCGGGGGTATGCCGTGCCCCCACGCGACCCGCGGTGTGACGACCCGGCGTCGACAGTCGGCGTGGGCGGTTGACGGCCGCATCCCGCTCCGTTCGCGATGACGCAGTCGGCGAATCCGGAACAGCGAGTTTCCGCGGGCCACGTTGACTTCGTGCGCACTCCAAGTCCTAGCGTTTTCGTATGGCCACGATCGAGGCGCCCACGGTGACGTCCTCCCCGCCGGCCGTGACGCCGTCTCCGGTCATGGTGGCGGAGCCGGATCAGGGCTGGTGCGCGCGGTTGGGCCCGGCGGTCCGCCCGGATGGATGCGACCGGTCCGTTGATCCGTGCGCGGTCGGTCCGGGGGGTGAACCGGAGGCCGCCGGGACCCTCACGATCGCCGAGGCCGCCGCGGCCACCGGAGTCAGCGCGCACACGCTGCGGTACTACGAGCGGGTGGGGCTGATGCGGGACCCGGTCGCCCGTGCCTCGTCGAGCCATCGGCGCTACACCGTCGAGGACGTCCGCTGGGTCACGTTCCTGACCAAGCTGCGGCTCACCGGCATGCCGATCCGGGAGATGGCGCGCTACGCCGAGCTGGTGCGCGCCGGGGAGGGGAACGAGGCGGAGCGTCTCGCCCTGTTGACCGAGCATCGCCGCCGGGTCCTGGCGCGCCTCGACGAGGTGCAGCGCAACTTCACCGCCATCAACGTCAAAATCAGCATTTATCAAGACATCTACCAGGAGAGGACCGTCCACTGATGCGCAAGGTCGCGCTAGGGCCTGCTCGGGAAGTACGTCCCGGGGTTGGCCGTGGACATGATGGTGATTCTCCGATTGCATGATCCG
>NZ_CDWTMG010000197.1:0-9304 GCF_977945845.1 Frankia sp. CcMO1 | reverse complement strand
AGGGTTTCGCATAAGCCTCTATGTGCTCACTTACTCGGAGGAATCGGGGGAAGAGATCCAGCGCGGGGAGATCAACTGCTCGGGGTCCGAGGAGACTTCGAACTCAGCCTTCTCGGCGACGGCCAAGCCGAGGCGAGTCCAACTCAACGCGGGCGAGTACCCGGACGACATCGTCAACGCCTACATCCTAGTTGTTCCGTCCCCGTAGGGGCCCAGGGCCCGCGGAACTTCCAAGGTGTCCTCGAAGTTGCCGGGATGAAGTAGGCATCCGCGGGCGCAGTGGCGGGTGGCGGATCGCGTCTGACGTACGCGTTGGTTGACGGGGGTCGCGCCTCGCTGGCCGCCCAAAGCGACGGCTGAGGCGCTCCCAACATCATCTGGGTAGAAGATGACGTCGGAAGCGCCTCAGCCGTGTTCACACTCGGCGCCGTCAGGCCACGCGAATGATCCTCAGACGAGAAGTCTTGGGGTCAGCCCGCGTTGACCTTCTGGGCGGCGAAGTCGGCGGCCTTGTCCGTGGCACCGTTGAGCCCGTAGAGCAGGTGCGCCGTCACGTCGAAGCCGGACGCGCACACGGGGTCACCGTTGTTGCAGATGTCCATAGTCTTGTCCTTGTACGCCGGCGCGTCACGCCCGATGTCGCCGAGCACCAGCTTCAGCGGGTTGCCGAACACCGCGACGGCCTTGATGCGGTCCTGCAGGTTGGTCGGGATGCTCTCACCCGAGCCGAGGAGCGTCTTGACGCCGATGGCGATGTCCGTCACCGTCGCGCCCTGCGAGTACCCGCCGATCACGAACTTCGTGTTCGGGCAGCGCCCCGCGACCTCCTTGATGTTCTTCGTCATGTTGGTGGCGCCTGCGCCGGCACTGGTCTGCAGGACGTCCGCCGCGTAGTCCACGTCGTAGTTGGTCACGTTCTTGCCGGCCAGCCGCTTCTTGAGCGCGGCGACGAACGGAGTGCCGACGATGCCGGGGTCGAGGGTTCCGCGGGCGAACACGATGTGAACGTCGGAGCACGTCTGGGCGGAAGCCGGAGCCGCAGCAGCCGTCCAGCCCATCGCCAGGCCCATCAGGGTCGCGGCACCGGCTGCTGCGAGGCGCTTGGTGGGGAGAAATGTCGCAAAGGCCATGAGCCAGGGAAGCCCTTCGTCAGAGATTGCGCGACCCCGGCAGGACCGGGAGCCGCCATCCGAATCGTCAGGTCCGGACGATGCGGGAAGGTAACAGAACGCGACTCGGGTGGACAAGCACGGAAGCCCCTTATGCGTGCAAATTTCGGCCAAGTCCGGTCAATTCGGCGGCTGCACCCGGGGTAGCGTGAGGGGCCTCGCCCTCCAGTTGGGTCAGGTACCGCTCGACGAGGGCGAGCGTCTCGGCGTGGCCCGTACTCACGCCCAGTGACTGCTCCATCACCATGGCTCGTGACAGGCTCGAGATGAGGACGAGCACGGCGGCGACGGGGAATTCCTCGGTGTCCACGCCGTAGCGCGCGAGTGCCCGCCCGACGGCGTCCACCTGGGCTGCGCGGAGCCGTTCGGCGACGGCGGCGATCTCGGCCCGGATGGCCTTGCGGTGGTTGGCCAGGCCCATGAGCTCGCTGGCGACCCTCCCCACGACAGGGTCGGTGTTGAGGGCCCAGAGGGCTCGCAGCGGCTGGGGTGATTCCAGCGCCTGCCGTTGCCGCTCCAGGGCCGCGGTCTCACCCCGCTGCAGGAGGGTCAGGTGCAGGTTGTCCATCGAGCTGAAGTAGTAGTGGACGAGCTGAGGCTTCAGGCCGGCCTTGGCGGCGACGCGCCGAGTGGTGACGGCCGTGTACCCCTCTTCCAGCATGAGCTGCACGGCGGCGCTCAGGAGTGCCAGGCGGTTCGCTGCGTCCTCAGTCGGGCTCCGGCGTGGCCCTCTGCGCCCCGGTGGTGATGATGCGGACGGCGTTCCCGGCGTGGAGCGTGGCACTTCGGGATCATACGTGGGTGCCGGCGGTGCCGTGCGCTCGTCCCGCTCTTGCTGTACGCTCGTCCAGCGAACGCCATTCGGTTTCCCGGTTCACCGATTCCCTGACTGAGGAGTTCCGGAGATGATCTCTCGCGTCTTTCGACCTTCCCGCAGCCGCTGGGGCGGCACACTGGCCGCCGCGCCAGTGGCGATATTAGCAATCACCGCTGCCGGTCTCGGCGTCCTGTCGCTGAGTTCCCCTGCCGATGCAGCGGTCGCCGTGCCGACGATCACCACGCCACCGGCCGGCACCCACGGCTTCCCGTTCATGTCCGACGCGGCGTCGGCCGCCGCGAAGGGCTACACGGAGGGGGAGTTCTTCCTGAGCGGCACCGCGACGGCTTACAAGAAGTCCGGCACGTTCGGCTCCGACGGTAAGTGGGCGGTAACCCCCGCGAGCAAGGCCCCCTACAAGACCCGGATCCTCGTGGAGCGCCCGAGCGACGCTGCGAAGTTCAACGGGACCGTCGTGGTCGAGTGGTTCAACGTCACCGGCCAGATCGACGTGCCCGCGGACTGGGTCACGATGAAGGACGAGCTCGTGCGCTCCGGCTACGCCTACGTCGGTGTCTCGGCGCAGAAGGCCGGGGTCGACGGCGGCCTGCCGTTCTTCGCCGCGCTGAAGGGCTGGGATGCGGCGCGCTACGGGACCCTCACCCATCCGGGTGACGAGTACTCGTACGACATCTTCTCCCAGGTCGGCCAGGCGCTCCGCACCCCCAACGGCCCCAATCCGCTGGGAAGCCTGAAGCCCACCAAGCTGATCGCGGTAGGCGAGTCGCAGTCGGCGGTCCGGATGACCACGTACGTGGACGCGGTCGCGCCGGTGGCCAAGGTGTTCGACGGACATCTGATCCACAGCAACTTCGCGTCCGGCGCGCCGCTGGAGGGCTCGTCGGGGGACACCTCGATGCCGAACCCGACGCGCATCCGTACGGACCTGTCGGCTCCGACGTTCCTGGTGGAGACCGAGTCTGACGTGCTCATGCACCTCGCGGCCCGGCAGCCGAACTCCGCCAGGGTGCACACCTGGGAGATCACCGGCACGTCACACGCGGACAAGTGGCTGCTGCAGGGAACCTCGGCGCTCGCCGAGCACAGCTACGCGGCGGACATTCCCGATCTGAACTGCGGTGCGGACACGGCGCCGCCCAACGACGGGCCGGGGCGTTTCGGCGTGAACGCCGGGCTGGCCGCCCTGAACCGGTGGACCCGGACGGGCAGCGCGCCGGCCGTGGTCCCGAACATCACCGTGGTGAACGGGCAGATCTCTCGCGATCCCGCCACCGGGCTCGCTCTCGGCGGGCTCCGGCTGCCCGACGTCACGGTGCCCACCCGAACCCTGAGCGGGCAGCACAGCACGACCGGGTTCGGGTTCGCGTGCGGCCTGTTCGGCTCCGTCGACCCGTGGAACAGTGACGCCGATCCCTGGGACCTGCACAACGTCGACGACCCGTCCGATCTGGCCGGAAAGCTGACGTCCGAACCGGATCTGAAGCGTCTCTACCCCACGCACGCCGACTACGTCGCCAAGGTGCAGGCCGAGGCGAACACGGCGGTCCAGCGCGGAATCCTGACATCGGGCGACGCCGCCACCATCGTGACGACAGCTCGTAAGGCTTCCAGCTAGCCAGCCCCACCCGGGCGCCGGATGGACTCAGTCGTGTTGTGACCCGTTCTCGGGGTCACAACACGACTGAGTCGCTTTGCTTTTGGGGGCTCCTCGGTGCGGCGCCTCGGTGCGGCGACGCGCGCCGTGCCGGAGAAGGGTCGTGAGCGCGACATATCGCGGGCGTAGGGAAAATCGCATACGCCACAGCAACGGCTCCTTGGCTTTGATGGGGGCGTGAACCGCAGCGAGTCCCTGTCAGCACCGCTCCGCCGTACGCGCACGATCGTGCCTCTGAGCCTGGCGATCCTCGGCGCGGCGTGCGCCGCGTTCGCTGTGCGGCGGCCGCTCATGATGTCCGCTCCGAGGTGCGCGCGCGGGCGGTGGCACGGGTGCTTCGACACGGAGAACGGCGTGGTGCTCATGACGCTGGTCGCGCTGCCGTTGGCCGCTCTGGTGGTGTGGGCTCTGGCGTGCCGTCGGCGTGCCGGCGGCGTCCGATCGGCGTGGCGGACGTCCCTGGCCGAGGTGGGCATGGTCTACGGGACGGTGCCGTTCGTATGGATGACCATGATGCCGGGATCGGGGGCCGGCGTCGTCCCCGGCCGGATGAGCCTGGTGCCGCTGCGGGACCTCGTCACGATGGGGCCGCTCGGAATCGGCGGCAACCTCCTGGTGTTCGCGGCGCTGGGGTTCTTCGCCCCGCTGCGGTTCGCGACGCTGGCGTCGGTTCCGCGGATCATGGCGCTCGGGGCGGGCTGCTCGGTCCTGGTCGAGGCCGCCCAGTACGTCCTGCGGCTGGACCGGGTGTCCTCGGTGGACGACGTACTGCTCAACACCGCCGGCGCCGGGCTTGCCGCGCTGGCGTCGCGCCGCTGGTGGCGGTCATGGTCCCAGGCAGCTGCAACCTGATCCGAAACCTGGGTGGCGGATCGCGGTCACTGCGCCAGGGTGACGTGTCCCGCTTGCATATGTCGGCGATATGCGATGCTGCCTAGGCTTCGGGTATGCGCGTGCTGCTCGTGGAGGACGAGCCCTACCTGGCTGAGGCTGTCCGCGACGGTCTCCGGCTGGAGGCGATCGCCGCCGACATCGCCGGCGACGGCGACACCGCGCTGGAGCTGCTCGGCGTCAACCCGTACGACCTCGTGGTCCTCGATCGCGACATTCCGGGTCCTTCCGGCGACGAGATCGCTCGGCGGATCGTCGCCTCCGGCAGCGGCACCCCGATCCTGATGCTCACCGCCGCCGACCGGATCGATGACAAGGTTGCGGGGTTCGGGCTCGGCGCCGACGACTACCTCACGAAACCGTTCGACCTCAGGGAGCTCGTCATGCGCCTGCGGGCACTCGACCGCAGGCGCGCGCACGCCCGGCCTCCGGTTCGCGAGCTCGCGGGCCTGCGGGTGGACCCTTTCCGCCGTGAGGTCTTCCGCGACGGACGCTACGTCGCGCTCACCCGCAAGCAGTTCGCCGTGCTGGAAGTCCTCGTCGCAGCCGAAGGCGGTGTCGTCAACGCCGAGGAGCTACTGGAGCGGGCCTGGGACGAGAACGCCGACCCCTTCACCAACGCCGTCCGCATCACCATCTCCGCCCTGCGCAAACGCCTCGGCACACCACGGCTCATCGCCACGGTGCCGGGCGTCGGCTACCGCATCGACACCGGCACCGACACCGGCACCGACACCGGCACCGGCATCGACACCGCCCACCCTGCCAGTGCTCATGAATAGACGCCCAGGGCTCAGCGCCCGCCTGAAACTCACCATCAGCTACGCCGGAGTCATCCTCCTCGCCGGTGCCCTCCTGCTGGCCGTGGTATGGGTATTCCTGCTGCGCTACGTTCCCGACGGCGCGATCATCACACCCGCCGTCGACGGGTTGGGTCACCGTCGGGCTTTCGGCCCCGGGCCTCCGTTCATTCCCAACCGTTCCGACCTCCTGCGCGCGTTCGCTCCGAAGGCGGGCGCCATGGTGGTGTTCCTGCTGGTGTTCGGTCTCCTGGGCGGATGGATCCTCGCCGGCCGGATGCTCGCACCGCTGACACGGATCGGAGACGCGGCACGGTTGGCCTCGAACGGATCACTGTCCCATCGGATCCGCATGGAAGGCCCCCACGACGAATTCCGCGAACTCGCCGACGTGTTCGACACCATGCTCGAACAACTCGAGTCCCACGTCACCCAACAGCAGCGATTCGCCGCGAACGCCTCCCACGAACTGCGCACCCCGCTGGCAATCTCGCAGACGCTCCTCGACGTCGCCCGTAACGACCCGATGCGGGACCAGGGTGAACTCATCGAACGTCTCTACACCGTCAACGCGCGGGCGATCAACCTCACCGAGGCCCTCCTGCTGCTCAGCCGGGGCAACCGCAGAAGCTTCACCCGCGAGCCCGTCGACCTCTCACTCGTGGCCGAGGAAGCCGCCGAAACACTGCTTCCCCTCGCCGAACAGCGCGGGATCACGCTGCAGGTCACCGGCGAGACAACACAGACCGTCGGCTCCCCGGAGCTCCTGCTGCGGATGGTGATGAATCTCGTCCAGAACGCCATCATCCACAACCTTCCCGACGGCGGTACCGTGACGGTCCACACCCAACCGCAGCACTACGCGAGCCTGCTGCGGGTCGAGAACACGGGCCTTCCTCTCCGACCGGAAGTGGTACCGACCCTGATAGAACCCTTCCAGCGCGGAACGGAACGCATACGCACGGACGAGCATGTCGGCGTCGGCCTCGGGCTGGCCATCGTGCACAGCATCGTCCAGGCGCACGACGGGACCCTCGACCTCGCACCCCGCCCCGACGGCGGTCTCCTCGTCACGATTCGACTTCCCGGCACGCCGGAGGCCTCCGGGCGCGTCGCGCAGAAGCTCTTCCAGCGTGACGGCAAGGTGAACCACGGTCCGCCGGTTTTCGATGGCGGCAACGGTCCGCCGTGACCATCTCCAGCAAGCAGCGCCTTCCCGAGGCGGGCTCCGCCGGGCGGTCGTGGCACGCTGCGGTGCCCGCCACGGCGTCGAGATACGTGCCCGGCGAACGTTCGTAGCGGAGCCGGGTCGCCGCATGCGTGAAGACACTGTCAGCTGGGCTGCCAGAGCTCGACCCGATTGCCCTCAGGATCGGTGACCCAGCCGAATCGGCCGACACCCTGCATGTCTTGAGTCTCCTTGGCCACGTCCGCGCCCATGGCGCGCAACTGCGCGAGCATCGCATCCAGGTCGCGGACACGGAAGTTGAGCATCGTCTGCTGGGAGCGGGAGCCGAAGTACTCGGTCCCCGACTCGAAGGTCGCGAACACCGTCACGCCGGCTTCCTGACGCCACATGCCGTTCTCATCGGCGTCCAGGCCCAGGCAATCGCGGTACCACGCACCCAGGGCCACTGGGTCGGCGGCCCGCAGGAAGTACCCGCCGACTCCAAGCACACGTTCCATGCGGGTATCCTGCCACAACGCCCATCCGGTCCCAGATCAGCTGCGGCGGAGGGTGTTTCGGGCGCCGCCGGGGCCGGCCAGCAGCAGGCCCCGGTCGTGGCGCAGGTATTTCGTGGCATCGCCGGCGAGCTGGAGCGAGATGCCGTCCGGGCGGTGGATCCGGCGGAAACTCGCCTGCCCGGCGAAGGCGGTCCCGGGTTCGACCGGGGCGAGGGCACCGCCTCGCCGGCGACGCGCACGTAGCGGTCGGACAGGTTGACGGACTGGATCGACTCGGTTGCGCCGCCGGCGAGGCCGGGAACGAAGCGGAACTGCGTGTCGGCGAGCCGGCGGACGCCGGAGTCGACGCGGACGACGTCGTCCAGGTGCCGGACGAACGCCGCCGGGGCGTCGGCCGGTGAGAGCCCGACGGTCGGTCCGCCCGGGCCGACGGGCACGCCGACCAGCGGTGTGCCGTCAGGGTGCCAGTACAGCTTCTGCACGCGGGTGTGACGATTCGGGTCGAAGAGCGGGTCGCCCACGACGTCGCGGTAGTCGCGCGCGTAGTAGACGAGGACGCCGGTCACGCCGTCCTCGGCGACCGCGAACGAGTTGTGCCCCGGGCCGTAGCGCCGCGTCGGTTCGTGCGTGAAGAACACCGGCTCGGGCGTCTCCACCCACGACGCCCGGTCGAGGAGGTTCGCCGCGGCGTCGGCCTGCACCCAGAGCCGACCCGCGTCCGTGCCTCGCGTGGCGATGAGCTTCCCCGTGTACCTGGTCCACGCGTCGCCTCGCACGCTGAGACCCAGGGCCTCGGTTCAAGCTTTCGGGACTGACTGTGCGGGTGCACCTGTCCTGTGGGCGCGACTCAGTCGCGTTCGGACCCCGAAAAGGGGTCACCACGCGACTGAGTCGCACGTGACTCGGGCACTGAGCCCGTCAGCCGAGGACGAGTGGGAGCTTCGCAGCCAGCTCGCCCAGCTCGCCCAGGTCGGCCTTCTGGGCGTCCGTCGGGACGCGCCGTCCGGTGCCGACCAGCAGCGCATCCCTGTCGGAGAACGACCCGGGGAACCTGGCTCCGGCGATCGTCTCCAGCATCTCGCGTGACCGGGCGAGTCCTTCTGCGGGCGGGTCCGCGAGGCCCGGGAGGTGTGCGATCAGGTCGAGGTGGTGCAACGTCCACTCCAGGATGTACGCGGCGAGGTAGTCGCCCGCGGTGAGAACCTGATCGCGGGTGCTGACCCGGAGGTTCGGGTCGGCGAGTTCAGCGGCGCGTCCGGCGGCGGAACCGACATCGTCGAGGTGGAACTTCAGCAACCACGGCTCCTCGTACGCGGCGGCGAGCCGGACGGTCAGCGCGTCCAGCGGGTCGTCGCCGGTCGGCGGCGTTCTCGTAACCTCCCAGTAGGTCACCGCGTCCCGGGTCGGCTCCGCCTCGGCGGGGGTGACGAGAGTGATCAGCACGTCCTGCGCGTCGATGATCAGGTGGCACGCCAGGTCCCGCACGAGCCAGCCGGTGCAGCCGGACGGCTGTTTGAGGTCCTGGTCGGAGAGCTTGCCGACCGCCGCGCGCAACGCCGTCCACGACCGTGAGAACAGATCCACGGCGGCACGTTAGGGCGGCGCCGGAACGGGGGACAAGCGCATTGGGGCCGCCGGACCCCCGACGTAGCGGTGACCGCGCCGTCCGCGGGTGTGGACAGTGGCCGCATGGGTGAGGGTGGTCCGGGCGAAGGCGCGGCCGACGTCGTGTCCGACGTCCTGTCCGACGTGGTGGTGGAGCTCTACGGCATGCCGCCGGGGGAGTTCACCGGCGCCCGCAACGAGCGCGCCAAGGAGGCGAAGGCCGCGGGGGACAGGGAGTTGTCGCTGGCGATCGGCCGGCTGCGCAAGCCGTCCACCGCCGCCTGGCTGCTCAACCAGATGGCGCGCCACCACGCGGACGAGCTCGAGCGGTTCCTCGCGATCGGATCGGCCCTGCGCGAGGCGCAGGCCGATCTGGACGCCGAGCAGCTCAGGCAGCTGGGCCACCCGGTGAGCGAGTCGGTCGAGACCGAGGTCGAGCAGACCCTCCGGGTGGCGCTCGCGGACGCCGACGCCGCCGCCGCGGTCCGTGGCGGCCGGCTCACGAAGACGCTCGACTACGCCGGTCTCGGCGACACGGGGGTGGACCTCACGGACGCCGTGGCGCTCCCCGGCTCGCCGCGGCTGGCGCCGGCTTCGGGCCAGCGGGCGTCCGGCCAGCGGGCGTCCGGCCAGCGGGCGTCCGGCGAGAGCCGCGCCGCGC
>NZ_CDWTMG010000196.1:6316-9684 GCF_977945845.1 Frankia sp. CcMO1 | reverse complement strand
TTAACTTCGAAGACCCCCGATGTGTTGGCGCAGGCCAGGGGCCTGGGACTCGGTATGATCTTGGCCCATCAACATCTGGGGCAGCTGTCGGCGGACCTTCGGGAAGCAGTCCTGGCCAATGCCCGCAGCCGGGTGATCTTCCAGGCGGCTGCGTCAGACGCTGGGCGGCTCGCCAAGGAGCTGGCGCCGCACCTGGGGGCAGCGGACTTGCAGGGGCTGGGTGCGTATGAGGTTGCGGTGTCGCTGTCGGCCGGGGCGCGGGTGGCCCCACCTGCCACCGGCGTGACGCTGCTGCCGCCTCCGGCTACGGGACAGGCCAACATCGTGCGGGCCGCCTCGCGGGATCGCTTCGGGCGAGACCGGGACGAGGTGGAAGCCGCCATCCGGGCACGCCATGACGGTACCAAGCCCGCCGGACGGGTCGGCCGCCGGGAGGTGTCCGAATGAGGCGGGCACTTCCGGCCGCTGTGCCGGTCGCGTCGAGTAGACCTGCGCGTTTGCCGTGGTGGGGTGCGGTTTCCGGGCCAAATGTGCAGACGACTCCCTGGCTTCTTCGTGGGGTGAACTCATGAGCCGGGCATATGTCACCTCCCGTCAAGTGGCGGCACTGGCTGCGACCATCCCGCCTCGGGAGCGAGAGATCCTTACGACGCTATCCGTGGTGCGCGTGGCCACCGGGGCGCAGTTGGTGCGGTTGCATCTGGCGGGCGTCTCGGCGCGGCGGGGCAGGGAGGTGCTGGCCGGGATGGTGGCGCGGCGGCTCCTCGCGCGGCTGCCCCGGCGGATCGGCGGCGTGCGGGCAGGCTCTGCGGGCTTCGTCTACACCCTCGACGTGGCGGCCTTGTGCATCTTGGACCCGGAGCGGTCGCGGTGGCAGCGGCCCTGGCCGGTGGGCTCCTTGTTCCTGGCGCACTCCCTGGCGGTGACAGAGCTGTACACCGCCTTGCGCAAAGCCGAAGCCGCCGGACGGCTGGTGGTGGCGCGCTTCCAGGCGGAACCAGCCAGCTGGCGCAGTTTTTCCGGCCCCGCCGGGCGGATGGTGATCAAGCCGGATGCCCGTGTGGCCTTGCGGCTGGGCCGGTACGAAGACACCTGGATGGTGGAGGTAGACCGGGCGACGGAGTCGCTGCCGACGATCCGGCGCAAAGCGGAGCTGTACATCAAGTACTGGCAGTCCGGCCGGGAGGGCGAGGTCTTTCCCCGCGTGCTGTGGGTGGTGCCGGATGAAGGCCGTCGGCGGCAGCTCTTGGCCGTCCTGGGCCGTCTGCCTGCCGATACCTGGCAATTGTTCACCGTCGCTACCTCGGACGAGGCCGCAGGCCGGATGATCCAGGGGGCGGCGGAATGATGGAGCTACCCCGCAACATCATCCTGACCGGCGATGCCGCCACCCGCCTGGCGGAGTTGCCACCGGCCTCGGTGGACAGTGTGATCACCAGCCCGCCCTACTACGCCCTGAGGGATTACGGGGTGGATGATCAACTAGGCCTTGAGGCCACGGTGGACGACTGGGTAGCGGGCCTTCTGCCAGTCTTCCGCCAGCTGGCCCGGGTGATCAAGCAGACGGGCAGCGTCTGGCTGAACCTGGGCGACAGTTTTTCGAGGCACTCCAAGTACGGGGCGCCGCCGAAGGGGCTGCTCCTGGCGCCGGAGCGGCTGGTGCTGGCGCTGTCGGCGGACGGCTGGATTGTCCGCAATAAGGTGATTTGGAGCAAGACGAACCCCATGCCCTCGTCGATCTCTGACCGCCTGACCCTCACCTATGAAGTGGTGTACTTCCTCACGCGCGGCCCCCGGTATTTCTTCGACCTGGACGCTATCCGGGAGCCGCATCGCTCCGGCGGTGGAAAGAAGGCGGCCAAGGCCGAGTACGCCAAGCCGACGTATCGAGGGCCGCTCGTGGCAAACAACGAGGGCCTGCGGCGGGAACGGCCCGAAGGGCAGCCGGGGCATCCGCTCGGGAAGAACCCCGGGGATGTGTGGCAGCACGCGGCGGGCAATTTCCGGGGAGCACACTTCGCCACCTTCCCGCCGGGCTTGATCCGACGACCGCTCTTGGCGACCTGCCCCGAAGTCGTATGCACGGCCTGCGGCCAGGGCTGGAAACGGCAATACACCGTGCGGAAGCTGTGGAACGCAAAAGATCAGGAAGCGGCGACGGTACGTGAGGCGGGCGACTTCATCCGGTGCGACTGCGAGGCTCCGACTGTTCCGGGCGTGGTGCTTGATCCATTCTTTGGTACGGGGACGGTGGGGGCGGTGGCCTGCCAGAACGGGCGGGACTACATCGGCGTAGAGCTGAACCCGGATTATGTGCAGCTGGCCGAAAAGCGGATCAGGGAGGTCTGCGGGCAGCCAGGAGAACTGGCCGCCTGCCCGGTCTAACTGCCGGGGAGTCCTCCCCGGTGTCGTGCGGCCGAAGTCCTCATCCATAAGGGATGAGCGGCCGCACCCGCACTGAGGAGTCGAAATGAAATAACTTGCGCGTTTCGAACCCTCCACAGGCCTGTGACCTGCGATGATGCTCTCGATCACGTATTTGTTACTTCATTACGTCCTCTGAGGAGGTTTCCGTGACGGAACCGAAAGACCGGCCCGGGGGTCACAAGACCCTGGCGGTGAAATTGCCGAACGCCCTGCACGCCCAGCTTGAGCTGATCGTGCGGGTGGACGGTTCCACCATGGGAGCGGCGCTGTTGGCCGCCGCCGAGTTTTACGTGGAGGCCAAGCGATCCGCGCCGGACTTCGCGGAGAAGGCTCAGGCGGTGATCGCCGAAGCCGAAGCCCAGGCCGCGGCGGCCCGCCAGGCGGTGGAGGCGCTACTGCTTCCGGGGACGCCCGGCGGGCCGGAAAAGCCCGGATCTCGGAGCAAGTGAGGTAGCCGAAAGGGCTACGTCGCGCGGGCGGGCCGGGGGAGGTGCGCATTCGCGTACTTCCCCCGGCCCTCAACACCTTGTTTTTGGCTGTGCAAAGCTGAAAAATGGGCGTCCTAGCCTGTGTCAATTCCTGGAAGAATAACGGGGATTTCGGGTGGGAATTGACATAGGATGGGGCCGGAAAAACGGCCATTTCCTCCACTGGGAAGAATGACCCTCAAGGAAAGGAGTATTTATGGAAGAGGTGCATGAGAATGAAGTACGAGTTGATCGCCCGAACGCGGTAATCTACCTGCGCACCGCCTCCGAGGGGGCGGGCGGCAAAGAATCCCTTGAGCTACAGCGCCAGGCCTGCGAGCAAGCGGCGCGGGAGCTGGGAATGACCGTAGTGTGGGTTTACGCGGACCAAGGCTCCCGCGCTTTCCGGGACCGTCCGGGCCTGCGTTCTATGCTGAGTCTTGTAGCTAAGGAGTCGAAATGAAATAACTTGCG
>NZ_CDWTMG010000196.1:0-5945 GCF_977945845.1 Frankia sp. CcMO1 | reverse complement strand
GTCCCCTAAGAGCACCGATATCGGCTACATCATCGTGGCATCGGTGCGCGTGCTGGGAGCCAACGCCATCCGAAACGGTGGCCTATATACGCTGACGCATCATCGGGGCGTGCAGGTAATTATGGCCGAGAAGGTTACGGCTGGGGCCGGTGAGGCCGAGGGGGCGGCCGACGATCAGGCGGTATCGCCTGCGGAACGTTTCGAGGCGCAAGTGCAACATGCGGTGGCGGAACTGTACCGGAACCGGAGGACAGGATGATGGCTGAGGTAGCGGGAGTAGTCGCGCCATCCTTGGCTCCCGCCGGATTGCTGGTTGGTACTGGGCGGAGCAAGCGGGCTGTGATCTACTTGCGGGTATCGACCCTCAAGCAGGTTGGCCGCGACGATGACCCGGACGGCTACTCTTTGCCTGCCCAGCGGGAGGCCTGCGAACGCAAAGCCGCCAGCCTTGACGCTGAGGTAGTGGCAGTATTCGTCGACCGGGGCGAGTCCGCCAAGACTGCCGACCGCAAAGAATTTCAAAAGATGATGGCCTTCGTTAAACAGCAGGGCGACATCGACTATGTCATCTTGGACAAGGTAGACCGCTTCGCCCGTAACCGGCGGGATGACGCCAACATCATGTTCGAGCTGAAGTCTGTAGGCGCCACGCTGGTAAGCGTCAAAGAAAATATTGACGAGACGCCCGGCGGGCAGCTGCTCCACGCGATTATGGCTGGGATCGTGGAGTTCTACTCCCGCAACCTGGCGACCGAAGCCCTGAAGGGGATGACCCAGAAGGCGAAAGTTGGTGGGACACCAGGGCGGGCGCCGGTTGGCTATCTCAACACCCGGCAGCGCATCGAAGGCCGGGAGGTGACTATTGTCATTATCGACCCAGAGCGCGCGCCGCATGTCCGGTGGGCCTTTGAGATGTACGCCACCGGAGAGTGGACACTGCGGCAGCTCACCGACGCCCTGGCTGAACGGGGTCTCATGGCGCTGCCGCACGGGAAGAAGCTGCCGGGGCCGCTCGCCATCTCCCATGTATCGCGGGTGCTGAATAACCGCTACTACATCGGCAAGGTAACTTTCAAGGGTATTGAGTACGAGGGCCGCCATGAGCCGCTGATCTCCGAAGCCCTGTTCATGCGGGTACAGGAGATGCTCGCCCTGCACAACGTCGCCGGTGAAAAGCGGCGGGTACACACCCACTATCTCAAGAGCGCGGTGTACTGCGGTGCCTGTGGTGAGCGGCTTTCCCTGATGAATGCAAAGGGCCAGTACCTCTATTTCTACTGCCTTGGGCGCCAGAACCACCGTACCGATTGCGCTGCCCCCTACATGCTGGCGGACGCGGTGGAAGAGGCCGTTGAACGGTACTGGAAGACGGTGCGGATTTCGGAAGAAGTACAGGATGCAATCCGGGAAGGCGTGCGGGCGGAGATCCAGCACCAGCAGGCCCAGGCCGCGCCGGGAGGTTGCCCGGGCCAAGCGGCGGGTCGGGGAGCTGGCCGACGAGTGGCGGCGGCTGGCCCGTGGAGTGGTGACCGGCTCTGTTCCGGAGGACCTGGCCCAGGAGGAGCAAGCCCGGGTCGCCACGGAGCTACGGCAGGCCGAAAGCACGCTGCGCACCGCCGCCACGATGTATGACGACATCGAGGAGACCTTGCGTCTAACCCTGGAACTGGTGGGCCGGGCTAGCGAGGTCTACCAGGCGGGCGGGCCGCAGGTCCGTCGGCTGGCCAACCGCTTCTTCTTCGAGCGACTCCTGGTGAGTGTGGTGGACGACGAGGTGACCGTGACGGATGCCGCCCTACACGAGCCGATGGCGACCCTGCTTGATCCGGCGCTGCAAGCCCGGTTGATCCGAAACGGCACGAACCCCGGCCGAGACGCCCGTGGCGGTGGCCCTGGTGGACCGGGCGCCACGGTCGATCTTGGCCGGGGTTCGAGAGAGATCTATTTGGTGCGGGAGGGGGGACTTGAACCCCCACGCCCGAAGGCGGCAGATCCTAAGTCTGCTGCGTCTGCCATTCCGCCACTCCCGCGCGACCTCCAGAGTAGCGATCGCCTCACCTGGGGGGCGCCCCGCCTCCCGCCGGGTCACGCCCCGCATCCTCACCAGGACCGCGGACAGCCGTGGACAGCCGTGGACAGCCGTGGACAGCCGTGGGCAGCCGTGTGTAGCCATGGAGGCTGCCCCAGCCCGGCCACGAACCTTCGTATTGGGCCATTCACGGGGTTCACTGGTATCGGCCGGGTTTGGCGGACGCCAGGCCGGACAGATATCGGCAGTCCAGAGGGCTCACACCGCCGGTCACCGAGGCTCGTCTCACGGTCGTCGGGACGACAACCGTGAGAGGGCCGTTGTCGTCAGCCTGACTCGCACGGGCATCCGACCGGCGGCAGGGTTGTTTCGCGCCGGTTTGGCCAGGACGACTGGGAGACGATTCATATGACCCTCACGGAGGTCCCGCGCTTCGCCCCCCGCCGGCGTTCCGCCCACCGGCGAGGCACCGGCACAGGTTGAGAGCCCGCCGACCAAGGTCAGGGCCGAGGCCAACGTCAGGGCCGAGGCCGAGGCCGGGAACGAGGCCCCACGGCTGGTCTGCCCCGGTCCCCGCCACGCCGCCCAGCGTGCCCTCCTCGAACGGAACCGGGCGTTGAAGCTCATCGACACCGGTCGGGCGACGACCGCGGCCGTCTGCGCGGTCCGTGACACGGGCCTGCGGGTGAACGGCCGGCCGGTCGCCGAGGTTCATCTGCTCATCGAACGCCCCGGCGCGTGGGGCAACGTGTACCCGGTGGTGCGCAGCACGGTCCTTCCCGACCCGGACATCGACCTGAGCGAGGCGGCGACGGCCTCGTCGGGCCGCCCGCGTCGTATCCCCGTGCTGGTCGATCCGCGCCGTCCGGAGAACGTGCTGCTGGGCTGGGATCTGCGACCGGCGAGCTGACGAAGCCGTCAACGAAGCGATCGACGAAGCCTGCGGGATGGGCCGGCCAGGCGCCTCAGGGACGGTCCCGGTCAGGCGGCGGCGAGGCCCAGGTCGCGCAGCAGCTTGGCGACATGACCGGTCGCGCGGACATTGTACTGCGCCACCTCGATCGTGCCGTCCGTGCCGATCACGAACGTCGAGCGGATCACGCCGACGGTCTTCTTCCCGTACATTGTCTTCTCGCCGAAGGCGCCGTACGCGGCGAGCACCTTCCGCTCCGGGTCGGAGAGCAGCGGAAACGTCAGGGCTTCCGCGTCGCGGAACTTCACCAGCTTGGCGGGCTTGTCGGGAGAGATCCCGAGCACGTCGATGCCGGCGTTGCCGAGCTGGGCGAGGCTGTCCCGGAAGTCGCAGGCCTGCTTCGTGCACCCCGGGGTCGACGCGGCCGGGTAGAAGTAGACGACGACCCGCCGTCCCCGGTAGGACGCCAGGGACACCTCGTTCCCCTCGGAGTCGGGCAGGGTGAAGTCGGGTGCGACGTCGCCGGGGACCAGACGGGCGGCGTTGGCAGTCTCAGTCATGGTCCGAAAAGTAGCCGTGGCCTGCGCAGGACGGCAAACCCCCCAGCGGACAGATCCCCAACGTGGCGAGATTCGGGGGACCAGGGCACGGTCTGTGCACCATGGACCGTGTCTTGGTCCCCCATCTGCTCAGGCTGCTGCGTCGACCGCCGCGCGGAAGCCCTCCGGGGTGAGCTGCTCCCCGGACAGCCGCTTGCCGTTGACGAAGACGGTCGGCGTGCCGGTGACGCCGGCCTTCGATGCGTCCTCGTCGACCTTGGCGACGTACCCGTCGTAGGTCCCCTCGTTGACCGCTTTCCGGTACGCCTGCGAGGTCAGCCCCGCTTTCGCCCCGAGCGTGATGAGCGTGTCGTTGGTGAAGCCGCCGGTGCGCTCCTCGGGCTGGTTCGCGTACAGCACATCGTGCAACTGCCGGAACCTGCCCTCGTTGGCGGCTGCCGCCGCCGCGTTCGCCGCCCGCTTCGACTCCGGCCCGATGAACGACATCATGTGATAATCAATCTTGATTTTTCCGTCGTCGAGGAGCTTGTCGATAGTCGGCCCGGTTGTCTTCTCCAGTGTCCCGCAGATGGGGCACTGGAAATCCTCGTATATGTCGACGGTGACCGGCGCGGACGCCTTCCCGACGACGATGCCGTGATCGGTGCCGGTGGCGCTCGCCGGCAGGACCACCGGCTTCGACTCCTCGCGGGAGTTCTGGACGGCAAAGCCGATCGCGCCGACCAGGACGAGAACGGCCAGCACCACGCCGGTGATGATGCCGCGCTGCCGTCGCCGTTCCCGCGCTGCCGCCGCGGCCCGCGCCGCCGCGGCCTTGGCCCGTCGCTCCTGTCCGCTGGCCGCCTTGCCCCCACCTGCCGGGGGGGTCGCGTCGGGCCTCGCGGCGCCGCCGCCCGGGGCCCTACCGCCGGTCGTCAACGGTGTCTTCTTCGACTTCGAAGCCATCAGCGGTACTCCCGGAAAGATCGTTCACCGGTTGGTCGAGGAGGCGGTCCACCGCCAGATAGCCGCTCGGCCGCCAGGCCAGCAGCCCGGCGGCGGCGAGCAGCAGGCTGTCGCGGATCAGCTCGGAGGTGTAGTGCGTCGGGGCATCGGCAGCGAGATCACCCCCGGAGGAGAAGCAGCCGCAGTCGATCCGCAGCCCCCGGGCGGCGGCCGACGCGATCGCTGCGATGTAGACGGCGAACATCACCGCGGACACGACGGCGGACAGCCGCACGGCGAGCCCCACGACGAGCAGCATCCCCAGGGCGATCTCCAGGAACGGGACGCCGTACGCGATCGGCTGCACGAGGGCATCGGGCAGGATGCGGAACGCCCGCACGGAGCGCACCATCCCGTCCGGGTCGTTGACCTTCAACAGCCCGGCGACCAGCCAGACCACGCCGAGGCCGAGGCGCAACACCGTGGAGACGGCGCGACTGGCCGGCTGCATGGGGGTGACAAGGCTATAGGTGATCGGATTCAAGTCCGTGCTTCTTCTGATCCGGACCGCTCGGCGGTCAGCTTGGGCAGGTCGTCGATGTAGTCCTGGACGCTGGTCCCCGCCAGGTACAGCGCGCGGATCCTGTCATCTCGAGAGAAGACGATGACCTGGGCGCCATGGGTGACCAGAACGGAGCCGTCGGCCTGGACCTCCGGTTTCTCCAGGGGAACGCCCAGGGCCTCGGCCTCGGTACGGATCCGGTCGAACGGACCGCGGGCGCCGATGAAGGTTGCGTTGAACTGCTTAAGCCAACGACTGAGGACCACCTCCGTATCCCGATCAGGGTCGGTCGTCACGAAGACGACTGTCACCTGGTCACGCACGTCCGGTTTCACCTCGCCGAGTGCCGACGCGATGTCCGCCATCGTGGTCGGGCAGACGTCCGGACAGTGGGTGTAGCCGAAGAACAGCATGGTGATCTTTCCCTGCGTGCGTGCGCGCAGGTCGAGGGGACGGCCGTCGGTGTCGGTGAGGTTGAGGGCCGGCTTGGCCAGCCGCCTGGCCGGGACGGTGCCGTGCAGGCCGCCGTTGTCGCCTCCGTTCCCCGCATCGACGATCTTCACTCCGGTGTCGGTTCCCGAGCCGGCGCAGGCGGTGAGCAGCGCCATCGAGGAGGCGACCAGGACCGTGGCAATGGTTCCGGCCAGTGCCGGACGGCGCCGCGGGAAGCGCGACGGGGGGAACTGCCCGGGTGGGGAACCGGCGCCGTGACGGGAACCCGTGTCGTGACGAGGATGGTGGACCAGGGACATGACGCTCCAGGACAGGGCCGGGCAGGACGGACCGGGGCCACGGAAAACGTGTCCGTCTGACCGCAGCAGGTACTAGGGCCTGTTTGGGAAGTTTATCGGGGCAGCCATTCGTTGATCGCGGCGATGGTGACTGTTGCTTCGTAGCGGACGTATAGCTTGTCGTAGCGGGTCGCGACCGCCCGGTGGCGTTTGAGCCGGTTGATGC
>NZ_CDWTMG010000195.1:4918-9955 GCF_977945845.1 Frankia sp. CcMO1 | reverse complement strand
CCCCCCAGCTGGTCCCGGCGACGAGGCGCGGCTGACCCCACCGGCCGTCCACGTGACGCACGCGCTGAGGATCGAGGGGCCCGGCCTGCGCGAGGCCACGACGAAGGACCTCGCACCGGGTGAGTCCGAGGACCTCACGGTGACCCTGCAGCCGGGTACTTACTAGCTGGACTGCCCGGTCGGCAACCACGAGTCGCTGGGTATGAAACTCGGCATCACGGTGTCCTGAGCCGTCCGCGCCATCTGGTGGAGTCGGCTGACGCCCACGTCAGCGCGCCGCTCACCGGCCGGCGCCCGCGACGTTCCGCGCCTCGCGGCCGCAGGCGGGGCGTGTCATTCATTGACGAGATGGCTATAGTTCGACACCATCCAACTTCAGTTGGTAATCAATCGGCGGAGTGCCGGCTGGTCCTCCGTCCAGCCATCCCGACCCGATCCGTTGCCAGGATCCTGGCGACCGAACCCGTGCTATGGCGCCCCGGCGGCCACGACGACGGTCGGGAAGGCCTGACCAGGGAGGTCGGCCGTGCCGAGCAACCGGAGAACATTCGTACACCTGGCGGTCATGGCCGGAGCCACCGCACCGTTGTCCCTCACCGGGCTTCCCGTGTCTCTCACCGGGCTTCCCGCGGCGCTGGCGGCGCCGGTTCCAGGACCACGACCTGACCCACACCAGACGACGCCGGCCGGGGTCGGCATCCCCGGACCAGGCAGTCCCGGCTGGCTGACCAGTGGTAACAGCCGCGGGCTCTACGCCGGTTACTGGGTCAGCGGCGCGTACAGCACCACGGGCTTCCTCTGGCGCGACGGCACCGTGCATGTCCTCAACGGCAGCACGGCACCGAAGACGGTGACCGAGGACGGCGTAGTCATCGGCGATTTCGTCAGCCACTACGACCGGCAGGCGTTCCGGCTGGAACACAGAAACCCCCAGCCCCAGCGTCTGGGCTACCTCGGCGGCACCCAAACGGCCGGCGGCTACAGCAGCACCGCGGCGGCGGTCAACCGCGCCGGGGTCATCGTCGGCACCAGCACCACCAACGCTGGTACGTTCCATGCCTTCCGGTGGGCGGACAGCCACCTGCAGGATCTGGGTACGCTCGGCGGCCCGGGCAGCTCCGCCGTCGCGGTCACCAGCGCCGGTGCCATCGCCGGCAGCAGTGACACCGCCGCCGGCCCGTCCCACGCCTTCCTCTGGAGGAGAGGCACCCTGCACGACCTGGGTACCCTCGGCGGCCCGTCGAGTTCCGCGGTGGCCGCGAACGACGCCGGGCAGATCGTGGGCTACAGCGACACGGCCGACGGTCACACCCACGCCTTCCGCTGGGAACGCGGTCGTCTGATCGACCTCGGCACGCTCCCCGGCGACACCGATTCCTCGGCGATCGGTATCAACAACGTCGGCCAGGTCCTCGTCCGGAGCCGCGGCTCGTCGAGCCGTGCATTCGTCTGGCAGCACGGCCAGCGCGCGACCATTAGCGTGCCCACCGGCGACCTCGAGGTGACCGCCATCAACGACCGGGGAACCGTCGCCGGCACGGCGAACGGGCACGCGTTCCGTTGGCGCAACGGCCGCTTCACCGATCTCGGCACGCTGGGCGGGCCGTACAGCTACGCGAGCGTCATCACCCCCACCGACGTCGTCCTCGGTTCCTCAGTCCCGGCGGACTCCCCGATTCCGCTCGCGACCTTCTGGCCGGCCCCCGGCCCCCGGCCGCTGACGCGACCCGCGAGGCGTTTTCGGTCAGGATGGACGATGTCGGACGGATGGAGACCTCGCCGGCACGGCGGACCGCCGGCACCAGCACGGACGACCCGACGGAGGATCATCATGAGCGAGTCCGAAGACATCGCGGTACACACCCTGCCCGGCCACGTCGCCGTCGTCGAGGTCCGCCGTCCGCCGCACAACTTCTTCGACGTGCGTCTGATCCAGACCCTCGCCGACATCTATGACAAGCTCGACGCCGACTCCGACGTCCGTGCCGTCGTGCTGTGCTCCCAGGGCAGGAACTTCTGCGCCGGAGCCGACTTCTCCGGCGCGAGTGCGGCCGAGGCGATTTCGGCGGATGAGGGGGCGCCGGCCCTTTACCGCGAGGCGCTACGGCTATTCGCCTCCCCGATACCGGTCGTGGCCGCGGTGCAGGGCAGCGCGGTCGGCGGCGGGCTGGGGCTCGCGCTGTCCGCGGACTTCCGGGTCGCGAGCCCGGACAGCCGCTTCGCGGCGAACTTCTCCCGGATCGGGCTGCACCAGGGCTTTGGCATCTCGGTGACCCTGCCGGCGGTCGTCGGCCGGCAGAAGGCGCTCGACCTACTCTACACCGGTCGCCGGGTCGGTGGGCAGGAGGCGTTCGCCATCGGCCTCGCCGACCGGCTCGTGCCGAACACCGAGCTGCGGGAGGCCGCGGTGGCGCTGGCCGGTGAGATCACCGCCGCCGCGCCGCTGGCCGTGCGCAGCATCCGGGAGACAATGTGGGCGGATCTCGTCCCCGTCATCCGGGCGGCCACCGAACGGGAAACCGCCGAGCAGGCCAGACTGCGGGCCACCGAGGACTTCGCCGAGGGGGTGCGCGCCTCGACGGAGCGCCGCGAGCCCCGTTTCACCGGCCGCTGAGTGGTCCGGGCGGGCCGGTCCTCGGGGACTTCCGGGCGGGCGGGACGAGCCACCGGTCAGGCCTGGCCGCGGGCCACCGCCTCAGCCGGTGAGGAACCGCCCGCCTAGATAGGCCTCGGCCAGCTCGCAGCTGTCCCGAGCGTACTCGGTGACGCTCGGGACCGCGTCCGAGTGCGGATGGGTGCCCAGCCAAGCCACCAGGAGCAGCCGGCGCAACAGGACGAAGGTGGGGATCATTGCCACGTCGTCCGCGGTGAGCGGGCGCTGGCGCTGGTAGGCGGCCAGCCAGGCGGCCACCAGGTCGCCGGCCTCGTCGAGGTGCTCGATGAAGGACAGCGACGCGGCGAGATCCCAGAGGTACCAGCCGAAGCCGCAGTCGTCGAAGTCGATCACACAGACGTCCCCGGTGGACTCGTCCCGGGGTACCAGGAGGTTCGCCAGCCGCATGTCGGCGTGGACGAGCCCGAACCGGTCCAGCCCGGTGCCGAAGGCGGCCAGGCGTGCCTCGATGTCGGCCGCGGCCCGGCTCAGCAGGCCCAACGCCGCGCGGCTGTCCCCCCGCGGGCCGGGGCCGCCGGCCAGCCCGATGATCAAGCCCTCCGACCAGCTCCCCCACCGGCCAGCGTCGCCGAGCATGCTCCGCCAGGTCCACTCGAAGCGGGCGAAGGTAGCCGGGCGGGACCACTCCCGCGCGTGCCGATGCAGCCGCGCGGTGATGTCCCCGAGCTGCCCGAACGCGCCGCGCAGGGACGTGGGGTCCGTCGGTTCCGGTGAACGTCCGTCGACCCATTCGAACAACACGGCGTGCCGCTCGGCACCACCCGGCCCAGCGGGATCCGGCGAGGCGGGATCCGGCCCAGCGGGATCCGGCGAGGCGGCGCTCGGGGGGAGGGCGCCGGTCGCGGCCACGGTCGCCACGGGCCCACCCGCCATCGTCGGCACGACCGGCGGCGTCACGACCACGCCGTCGGCGCGCAGGGCAGCCACCCACGCCAGCTCGCCGTGAATCTCGACGAGAGTGTGGTACCCGGGCCGGTGCAGCCGCAACGCCCAACGCCGGCCGGTCGCCGGGTCGTCCACGCGGTAAGTGACGTTCTCCGAGACATGCAGCAGGCTCGCCCGCGGCGACGGGCCGAGATCGTAGGCGGCGAGGACGTCACCGAAGACGCCGTCCAGCCCCACCAGCCCGTCAACGGAGGTCGCGCTCACCGTACGACCGCCGGTCCAGGCGAGATGGCGCCTCCGTGGGAGGACGTGACCCCGCGTACGGTTCCGGCCTGCTTGAACCCTTGCTTGAACCCTGTTTCACCAAGGGAAATGGTCCGCATCCATCTTGTTTGCCGGAGTCGGCGGGCCGCCGTCAAGGAACCGGGCCCGGCCGCACCCACCGTCGAAACCCACCGTCGAAGAACCAGCGCCACGGCGCGGCGCCTCCACGAACACGGCCGCGCTGCGGCCGACGCCGTGCTGTTCTGCACCCCGCAGTACGCAGGCGCACTACCGGAAGCTTCAAGAACCTGATCGACTGGACGATCGGCGGCGGGGTGAGCCCATCGCGGTCCACCGGCGACCGACCCGGACGGCCGACCACCGATGGGCCCGCGATTGGGACACCGACCTTCCCTCCCTCGCGCCCTGCGCGGCGTCTCACCCGGACAGGTGACCCGCCGCGGCCGGACACGTCAGTTCGGGATGGGCTGGCAGTTGGGTTGCGGGATGGGCGGGTAGGGAGGGCAGGGCGGTCCGGGCGGCTGGCAGCCCGCGCCGGTGGTGAGCAGACCGAGCGTGACGGCGGCTCCGATGGTCACCAGAATGCGACGGACACCGACAGCTCGCCCGGTTCTTCTCTTAACGGGTCGACGCATATTTGAACCTCTCTCGCGTCTCTCACGTGTTCTCCGATCCGCTATTCCCTACCAGAACTTCCCCACTCAATGACAACGGCGCGCCGAGCCCTTCGATTCCGTTTCACGTTTATGTATTCCCGTCCGGATTATCGGGCCGCGCATCGGGCGGACGGCCGGGCCGGTGAGAACCCGATGCGGTTGGCACCGGAACACCCTGCCCGCCCGGCCATCGATGACAATATTCATCAAGATGGGAGAACCGATACATCTGTGCCGAACCAGCGAAAGTCCGGGCGGCGGCCACGCCTGCCGTTGACCGGCGTCGACAGCGGTCGCCTGCCGTTGACCGGTGTCGACAGCCGTTGACCACTTTTGACACCGTTGACCATCGTCCGGGAGGACCATTCCAGCGGCCGGTCCTTGCCCGGGAGTACGGGCCGGGTGACCGGCTGCGCCCACATCACCGGGGGTGCCCGCAAGGGGTATCCGCATACCCCGGATGGGCTCATGTTTCCAGTCCGGTGGAGATGTTCCCGTAGGACCTGGCCACCCGGCGTACCGGGCCCCTAGGGGGAC
>NZ_CDWTMG010000195.1:0-4288 GCF_977945845.1 Frankia sp. CcMO1 | reverse complement strand
CGCAAGTTATTTCATTTCGACTCCCTAGTATCCTCGAGCCGGGATGACAGATTTCTGGAAATACAGCGCGGAGGAAACCATGCTCCCCTCACCGGGCAGGTCGGTATGCCGCCCGCACCTCGATCGGGTGCCCGTCCGCCCCGGCGGCTCCGGGGCTATGGGGGATGCCGCACAATCCGTTTCAGCCCGTACCCGGCACCCGTCCCGCCGCGCCGTATCCATCATGGTCACCGCAATACTGCTCGTTCTGTTCTCAGCGTTGCCGGCCGGCGCCGTGATCCGCCGTCCGGTGCATCATCCGCTCCCGATGATCAACGTTTCGTACGAGACCGGTGCGGTGAGCGGCGTCGGGCGGCAGACCGACCTGACAATCACCGACAAAGGACCGGGGATCCTGCACGTCCAGTCAATTTCGGTGGACGGTGAACGCCTCCTGGATCAGAACTCCCATCTCCGGATCGCGCCGGGGCGCAGCTACATGTTCACCTTCGGCTGGGCCGGTGGCCCCGGGGGTGGTCCGGACGGGCCGACGGTCGTCATCGACAGCGATGCGCCTACTAGCCCCACCGTCCTCCACATCGGCTATCAGTGAGGCCGCACCGGCAACGAGACCGCACCCGGTGAGGTCGCACCGGCAACGACGGCGAGGCCCGCGGTACCGGCGACCGCCCGGAGGGCGCCGATGCCGTTCGCCGACGCCACCGGTCTGCTCGCAATCCGGATGGATCGGGAACGGGCGGCCGTGGTCTCGGGTGTCTGCTGCCGGCAGATCGGGCGGTCGTGCCCGCTCGGCGCAGATAAGAATGGAAGGGATGACACCACGATCGTTCGCCGACCATCTTGCGGATCTGGACTTGCCGGCGCTGGCCGCTCTGCTCCGCTCGCGTCCGGACGTGCTGGTCGAGCCGGTCCCCCGTGGTTTCGGGCAGCTCGCGCAGCGGCTGGAAAGCCCGGACTCGCTCGCGGCGGCGCTGTGGGAGCTGAACCGCGACACGCTCCGGGTCGGCCAGGCGGCGGCGCTGCTGGGGCAGTCCGCGACGGTACCCCGGATGGCCGAGCTGTTGGGTGCGTTACCGGACGCGGTGCGCGCCGGGGTGGGCGATCTGTGCGCCCGCGGCCTCGCCTGGATCGACACGGTGGTCCAACTCCCGGAACCGCTGCACAACCACTGGGTCGAGGAGATCAGTTCCGCCCGCCCGGTCGCAAAGATCGCCCACAACGTCCTGGTCGAGGATCTACGTAAGGCGGTCACGGCGCTCGGGGCTCCGGCCGAAAACCTGCGCAAGACCGAGCTGACCGCGCGGCTCACCGAACTCATGTCCGATGCCCGCCGCATCGCGACGATCATCGCTTCCCTGCCCGCCCCGGCGAGGCAGCAACTCGATGACCTGCGCCTGGCCACGGCCGGCGGCTACTTCCCCTACACGTTCCCCTACACGCCCTTCGAGGAGGTCCACGACCAGAGGGCAGCCGCGCAGCCCATCAGGCAGCTGATCACCGCGGGGCTGGTGCTGGGCGTCGGCAACCGGCCGGAGCTCCCCCGTGAGGTCGCGGTCGCCGCCTGGCTGGCCAGGCACGACCAGGGACTCACCGGGCCGCCGGACATTCCCCGGCCGGAGGTGAACGAGGCTGTCGTCCGGTCGAGCTCCCAGGCGGCCGCACAGGGCGCCATCCGCGCCGTGACCGCCCTGCTCGACGAGGCCGCCGCCCCCGTCGTAGCGCTCAAGCGAGGAGGCGTCGGTGGGCGGGAACGGGCCCGGCTGGCGAAGCGGCTGTCGATACCGTTGGCCGAGCTGCCGCTGTGGATCGACCTGGTCGCGGCCGCCGGCCTGCTGACCTTCACCGATGGCGGCTACGCACCGAGCTCGCGGTTCCAGGAGTGGCGGGGGGAGTCGCCAAGCCATCAGTGGGCGACGCTGGCTGCGGCGTGGCACGCTCTGGAGCACGCGCCGACGAGCCGCGAGGGTGCCGACGAGAAGGACGTCCCGCCGCCCCTGCCCATCGAGTCGGGGGCGGGCCAGATTCGCCGGGTGCTGATCCGCGCGGCGGCCGGCGGGCGGTCGGTGCGGCTCACGGCTGAGAACCTCGACTGGTTCTTCCCCCTGCACGGCTACGACGCCGCCACCCGCAAGATCAAGGTAGCGGCGGCGATCCGCGAGGCCGAGCTGCTCGGGGTGTTCGCCCTCGACGTCCTGTCCGAGCTCGGCCAAGCTCTGCTCGAGGCCGCGCCGAGCACCACCGACACGGCGGCTGCCACCGTCGGGCTTATGATCGTCTCGACCGCGGACGAGTTCGCCGCGCAGGCCGCGAGGACGGTGCGGGACCTGGCGGACCGCTGCGCCGAGCTGCTGCCCGAGACGCCGTCCAGCCTGATCCTGCAGTCAGATCTCACCGCGGTCGTGTCCGGCCAGCCCAGCGCGGCGATGTCCCAGCTTCTGCGGGCCGCGGCGGTGCCGGAGTCCCGGGGCGCGGCCGGGACCTGGCGGTTCACCTCCGCCAGCGTCCGCGCCGCGATGGACGCCGGATGGTCCGCCACCGAGCTGCTCGAACAGCTACGCACCATAGCCGATCACGGTCTCCCGCAGCCGCTCGAATACCTCATCGCCGACGTCGCCCGCCGGCACGGACACGTGCAGGTCCGCGGGATGCGCAGCGCCGTCCTCACCGACGAGCCCACGACCGCCGAGATCCTCCACACCCGGGCGCTGGCGAAGCTGCACCTCGCCCGGCTCGCCCCCACCGTGCTGGCCAGCCCGGTGGAACTGGGCACGGTCCTCGCCGAGCTGCGCCGGACGGGCTTCTACCCCGTCGCCGAGGACGCGACGGGCACCGTCATCGTGACGAGCGGGCCGGGACGGAAGGCGCCGCGGGGGGCCTCGGCACAGCCGTCCCGGGCGTCCCGACCGCGCGGCGGGCCCCCCGCCGGTCCGTCGGCGACCCGACGGCGGCTGACGGCCGACGAACTCGCCCAGCGCCTGCGCACCGGCGAGGACGACGGTGTCACCCTCCTGACCAATCTCGCCCAGCGGCTCGGCGAGGTAAACGGGCGGCTGAACGACGCCGAACTCGCCGTGCTGGCGGACGCGGTGGAACGCCGCAGCGACGTCGTCATCGCCTACCGGGACAAGCAGGGCACCCGGACGGTCCGCCGCATCCAGCCGAACCAGCTCTTCGGCCGGTGGCTGAACTCCTGGTGCCACCTGCGCAACGCCGAGCGCGAGTTCGCCGTGGCCAACATCGAATCCGTCAGTCCCGTCGGCTGACCGGCACCCCCTTCCCGCCGAGGCGGCGCCCGAGATCCCGAGCTCACCGCGGCGATGACCACCCTGGACGTCACCGCGCCCAAAAAGAACATCCATGAAAACCCCCCGACCGGGAGCCATCGGAGATTGCGATCCCTCCAGGGATAATCAGCGACCCGATGGTAAATCCGCAGGTCGACGCCATGATCCAAGTCTAGTCGCCGGGCCCGAAGGGGTCGCGGCATCCGGTGCCGCCACTGGACACAGCCGGTGAAGGCGGCCGGCACTGGCAGGCGCGTCCAACTGGTAGTCGTCAGGGGCTGTAGGGCGGTGCATCTCGCAGTGTCGAAGCGCAAGGAGACCGCATGCGGTAGTCTGTCCTTCGGATGCCGCCCGCTTGGGGCCGGGTGGTTCACCGGAGTCCCAGATCAGAGGCTATCTCGCCGGGAGAGCCGCACCCCGCGGGCCGCCCCGTCCGGACGCAGGCACGAGCCACCGGTCATGTCTTTTCCGGCCCGGTCCCGGACCCGGCCGTCGAGGAGGATTTCTGCCTGTGGCAGACTGCCTCATCATGCGCGCTGTGGCTCTGCCAGAATCAGATAGGTAGCATGCGCACGGGACGGAGAAATGAATGAGATTCCGCGTTGATGTCGCAGCCGACGAGCCGGCCATCAAGTGGGAAGATGTCTTCACTCCGGCGCGGGCCGTTACCTACGATCTGATTCGGAGCCAGGACCCGGCCTTGGCCGAGGAACTGCATGACCGGGGATACGCCGGGAAATCACTGCGTCCACTCGGTGTCTCGCCTCCACATTTCCGGGACACACGGAAGACCCGCGGTGTCTATGCGACCTCCGGCGATGGTTCTCTCAGACCACCCGCAGTTCGCCGATCGCCTGAGCCATAACCTGCGGCACAAGGCCGACCTGCTCGGCCTGCCGTCGGACGTGGACGTCGAAGTCGTCTCCGCTGGACCTCTCCGGAAATTTCTGGTACAGCGGGCGCCGAGGCACGGCAGCACCGCCGCCGTGCGCATCAAAGGGGAC
>NZ_CDWTMG010000194.1:0-9401 GCF_977945845.1 Frankia sp. CcMO1 | reverse complement strand
GCCGTCCGACCCGTCGCCGAGCCCGCCGCCGAATCCCTGGCCGGGTGCCTGGCCGCCGAACCCGGGTGCCTGCTGACCACCGGTCTGCGGGGTGACCTGCCCGGCGTCGGTGGTCACGGTCGCGTGGTCCCGCCCGACGACGTAACCGCCGCCGAACGCGGCGGCGACCAGCACGACGACACCCGCGATCGCGGGTGCCAGCCTTCCGGCGTTGCCGGACCGGCCGGCGAAACGGTCCCAGGTCCGCGATCCGGGGCCGGCGGGGTTCTGCGGTCCGCCAGGCGGGGCGGGCATCGCGCCGGCGTGGTGGGCCGACGGGATCGCCGTCGTCGCGTACGCCGCCGGGTAGGCCGTGGGCGCCGCTGCCGGGGCCGCCGGGTAGACCGTCGGGTAGGCCCTCGGGTAAGCCGTCGGGTAAGCCGCCAGGTACGCGTCCGGGGTTGCCGCCGTCGCGGCCGGCGACTGTTCCGGCTGCTGTTCCGGCTGCTGTTCCGGCTGCTGTTCCGGCTGCTGTTCCGGCGTGCTCGCCGGGCCCGCGGTCGTCTCCGGGTGGCCGACCGGCTCGAGCTCGATCGCCAGAGGTGGCCGGCTCAGGGGCGGCAACTCGATCGTGTGCTCCTGCCGGCCGGTGGCCAGCACTTCCATGGCCGGGGAGTCGCTACGGTCCGAGGAGCCCACCGGCACGGCGTCGACCGGGCGGGTGGCATCGAAGGGGTCCTGCCCCCGATGGGGTGTGAGGTCGTTGGTCGCCATGCAGGAAGACTGACCGGCCCGGGTGAGCCGGTGCTGCATGCAGTCTGGAGATCACCTGTGAACCGGAACCCCTGCGATCCCGTCGACGACAAGACGCCGGGCTCAAGGCTGCTTGACAAGGAAATCGTGTCGAAACGACCTTGAGTCGCAGGGCGTGGGGCCGCGCGTAAGGTGAGGCTCACCATGCTGGCCGAACGTCGCTCGCAGCGCCTGTTGCCCGCCTACCAGGTGGCGATCGGCACCCCGCGTGGCAGCGCCTGGCACAACGTGGGGCTCCTGTTGCGCTCCGGCAGGATCGCGGCCTGGCTGGACGCCGTCGAGGCGACCGTGGGCCGCCGGGACGTCGCGACCAGCTTCTTCGGCAGCTGGATCGCCGCGCCGCTGGTGCTGGCACCAACCGCGAGCGTGCTGGTCGACGGCGTCCTCCCCCGCACCGACGCCGCCACGACCTACCTCCGCGCGCATCCCGGCGGCTGGTTCGACGGGATCGCGTTCGCCCACCCGGGCCGGCTCGACGGAGCCGACGGCGCGGACCTGCGCACCCGCTGGGCGCGGCAGACGGCGGACCTCGTGGCCCCGCTGCTGGACGCCGTCCGCAGCGCCGGAACGGGTTTCGGCCTGCGCGGCCTGTGGGGGAACGCCGTGGTCGACCGCGTGCTGTGGCTGGCCACCGATCTCGGGCAGCGGGGTCTCGGCGACACCGGCGTGCTCGTCAAGCGCGGCGGCGACCTGCTCGACGCCCTGCAGCCGCTCGCCCCGGTGTCGCTGCCGGCCGGGCGGACGTTCGACGTGCCGCGCCCGGCCGGCGTCGTCACGTTCCCGGTGAAGAGCGTCTGCTGCCTGCTCTACAAGACGGTTCCGGACGGCCGGCGGGCGGAGACCGACTACTGCACCGGGTGCCCGCTCCTGCCGGACGGCACGCGAGGGCCCCGCTGGAGCCGCCACCTCGACGGCCTGCGCGGCGAGGGCTGAGGCACCCGGCGGGAGGCCCTAAGCTCAACGTTCGTGGAAGATCCCAGAGCGAACATCGGCGTCGTCGGCTTGGCGGTCATGGGAAGCAACCTGGCGCGCAACCTCGCCCACCGCGAGGGAAACGTGGTCGCCGTCTACAACCGGTCACCGGAGCGCACCCGGCTCCTGATCGACGGGCACGGCGGCGAGGGCGACTTCGTTCCCGCCTCGAGCGTCGAGGAGTTCGCGGCGTCCCTGCGCAGGCCCCGCAGCGCGATCATCATGGTGCAGGCGGGCCGGGGCACGGACGCGGTGATCGACCAGTTGGTGGAACACTTCGAACCGGGCGACATCATCGTGGACGGCGGCAATGCGGACTTCCGCGACACGATCCGCCGGGAGAAGGCGCTCAGCGAGAAGGGGCTGCACTTCGTCGGTGTCGGGATCTCCGGCGGCGAGGAGGGCGCGCTCAACGGGCCCAGCCTGATGCCGGGCGGCTCGAAGGAGTCGTACCTGACGCTCGGGCCGATCCTCGCCACGATCGCCGCCCGCGCGGAGGGCGAACCGTGCGTGACGCACGTGGGCTCCGACGGCGCCGGCCACTTCGTGAAGATGATCCACAACGGCATCGAGTACGCCGACATGCAGCTCATCGGCGAGGCGTACGACCTCCTGCGCAGCGTCGGCGGTCAGGAGCCGGCGGCCATCGCGGACGTGTTCCAGCAGTGGAACTCCGGTGACCTGGAGTCGTACCTGATCGAGATCACCGCCGAAGTCCTGCGCCAGGTGGACGCCGCCACCGGCCGGCCGTTCGTCGACCTCGTCGTCGACCAGGCGGGCCAGAAGGGCACCGGCACGTGGACCGTGCAGATCGCCCTCGGGCTCGGCGTCCCGGTCGGCGGGATCGCGGCGGCGGTGTTCGCGCGCAGCGTGTCCAGTCACCCGGAGCAGCGCGAGGCGGTGCGGGCCACGGTCGCGTCCCGGCCGAAGCCGGTCTCCGTCGACGACGGCTTCGTCAGCGACGTCCGCGCGGCCCTGTACGCGTCCAAGGTGGTCGCGTACGCGCAGGGCTTCGACGCGATCACCGCGGGTGCGGCCGAGTACGGCTGGGACGTCGACCGCGGCGCCGTCGCGAAGATCTGGCGCGCCGGCTGCATCATCCGGGCCCGGTTCCTGAACCGGATCGTGGAGGCGTACGAGCGGCAGCCCGGCCTGCGCACCCTCCTGGAGGACCCGTACTTCGCCAAGGCCGTCGCGGACGGTGAGGCGGCCTGGCGGCGGGTGGTGTCGGTGGCGGCGCTGTCCGGCATCCCGGCGCCCGGGTTCTCGGCGGCGCTCGGCTACTACGACTCGCTCACCGCGGAGCGGCTTCCCGCGGCGCTCATCCAGGGGCAGCGCGACTTCTTCGGGGCGCACACGTACAAGCGCATCGACCGCGAGGGCACGTTCCACACGCTCTGGAGCGGCGACCGCACCGAGGTGCGGCAGGACGCCGCCGGCCACTGACCGTCCGAGCGGGTTGGGCACGAGTGCGTCGCCGCCAGACTCCACAAAAGGTCGAGGACATCGATGTCGAAAGCGGTTTCAGCGCACCTTCGTGGAGCCTGGCGGCGACGCAAGACGTCGCACTCACCCAGACGCCAGCCCAGCCGGGCACCCCGACCCCACCGAGAAGACCTCGGTGTCCAAGCGGGATGGGCACGGTGCCACGACGCGCCCGGCTGGTGCGCACGGCGTGACATCGCGCCCATTCACACTGGAGCGCGATGTGACAGCGTGCTCAGCGGCGGTCCAGCGCCCGGTCGAGGTTCACCGCGGAGCTGATCAGCGCCAGGTGCGTGAACGCCTGCGGGAAGTTGCCCAGCGCCTCGCCCGCGGGGCCGATCTCCTCGGCGTAGAGGCCGACGTGGTTGGCGTACGTCAGCATCTTCTCGAAGATCGTGCGCGCCTCCCGCAGCCGCCCTGCGCGGGTCAGCGCGTCGACGTACCAGAACGAGCACAGGTTGAACGTGCCCTCGGTCCCGTCCAGGCCGTCGTGCCCGGTGATCGCGTAGCGGTGCACGAGACTGTCCGAGACCAGCTCGCGGCCCATCCGGTCCAGCGTGCTGAGGAATCGCGGGTCCGTCGGCCCGGCGAACCGCACGATCGGCATCACCAACAGTGACGCGTCCAGCTGCGCGCTGCCGGGGTGCATCACGTAGGCGCCCAGCTCGCCGTCCCAGCACTCCTTCTGCACGAACCTGTACGCCGCCGCGCCGAGCTTGCGCCACCGCTCCACGGGCGCCGGCAGCCCGCGGTCGCGCGCCAGCCGCTGCGCCCGGTCGAACGCCACCCAGGTCATCAGGGCCGAGTACGTGAACCGTTGCCGCGGGCCGCGCACCTCCCACACCCCCTCATCCGGCTCCTCCCAGTGGTTCGCGAGCCAGTCCAGGCGCCGGGAGAGGAGCGTCCACAGGTCGTACGAGATCGGCACCTCGCGGTTGTAGAGGAAGACCGAGTCCATCAGCTCACCGTAGACGTCGATCTGACGCTGGCCGACGGCGTTGTTCCCGATCCGGACCGGCCGCGAGCCCCGGTACCCCTCCAGGTGGTCCAGCAGCGTCTCGGGGATATCCTCCTTCCCGTCGATGGAGTACATGATCATGACGTCGCGTTCGAGCGTCGCCTGCTCGCACCGCCCCTGCAGCCAGTCCATGAACGCCGACGCCTCCTCGAGGAAGCCGAGCGTCATCAGCCCGTAGATGGTGAACGCGGCGTCCCGGAGCCAGGCGTAGCGGTAGTCCCAGTTCCGGATGCCGCCCACCTCCTCCGGCAGGGACGTCGTCGGCGCCGCCACCAGGGCCCCCGTGGGGTGGTAGACGAGCAGCTTCAGCGCGAGCGCGGAGCGGTGCACCATCTCGCGCCAGCGGCCTGTGTACCGGCACTGCCCGAGCCAGTTCTGCCAGAAGCCCTGCGTCTGCTCGAACAGCCGCTCGGCCTCGCCGGCGACCATCGGCCGCACCTCCCCCTGCCACTCCAGCTCGAAGTCGACCTGCTCGCCCTCCTCGAGCGTGAACGTCGCCCCGACGCCGCCGTTCTCCACCTTCAGCGGCACGGTGGACCGCAGGACGCAGCGACCGCTCGACGAGGCGAACACGGCGCCGACCCCTTGCAGGATCTCCACCGTGTGCGGCACCCGGGCGTAGTCGAACGCAGGGTGGCAGGCCAGCTCGAACGTCGCCCTTCCCCGGACGGCGTGGGCGCGGCGGACGAGGAGGTCGCGCGGGGCCGCCGTCCCGCTGGTCTCCGGGACCATGAAGTCGATGACCTCGCCCACGGACTCGGCGGCCATGAACCGCGTCATCAGGATGTTCGTGTCCGGGAGATAGAGCTGGCGGAGGCGGGACGCCGTCCGGCAGTTCAGCGAGAAGAACCCGCCCTTGCCTGCGTCGAGGAGGGCCGCGAACAGCGACGGGCCGTCGAAGCGCCGGGGGCAGTACCAGTCGATGGTGCCGTCGGTGCCGACCAGGGCCACCGTTCGCAGATCCCCGACGATCGCGTGTTCCTCGATGGGGAAGTAACCGTCCGGAGACGACGGGTGCGGTAGCGACATCCACACCACTATCGCGGCAGATCCACTGATCGGAGTTTCACCTGCGTAAACGACTGCTGGCAGTGCGTACCCGGGGGTAGACCGGGGACCCCGAACGCTCCAGTATGTGCGGAACGCGTGCGGCGGCGGGCCGGAAACGCGATGACACGCACGCCGTCCAGAACCAGACCCGCCCTTGCACGGAAACTTACGGCCCCGTAGCCTACGGAGTCGTAGGAAAGACGGCGGTCACCCTGACGATCGCCGTATACCGAGCCTGCAAGGGATGCCAATGACCGTTACGAGCGAACCCACCCCCGCCTCGGGTGAGGGCACATCGCCCACCGTCGTCGTCAAGGGAGCGCGCGAGAAGAAACCCCTGCTGTACGGGCGCAAGCCGACGATCGAGATCGTCTTCCTCTGGATCTTCGTGACCGCGCCCCTGATCGCCGTGGCGGCCGCCGTGCCCGTGTTCTGGGGCTGGGGGATGTCCTGGGTCGACGTCGCCCTGTTCGCCGTGTTCTACCTGTTCACCGGCCTCGGCGTCACGGTCGGGTTCCACCGCTACCTCACTCACGGGGCGTTCAAGGCGAAGCGCTGGCTGCGGATCGTGCTGACCCTCGCCGGCACCATGTCGATCGAAGGCGCACCGATCCGCTGGGTCGCCGACCACCGGCGGCACCACCAGTTCGCCGAGGAGGAGAACGACCCGCACTCGCCGTGGCGTTTCGGCGAGAGCGTCTGGGGCCTCACCAAGGGCCTGATCTGGGCGCACGTGGGATGGCTCTTCACCCGTGAGAACAGCAACTCGCACCGGTTCGCGCCGGACCTGGTCGCCGACAAGGACGTCCGCTGGTTCCAGAAGAACTTCGTGCTGGTCCTGCTGACCTCCCTGATGCTGCCCACACTGCTCGGCGGGTTGCTCACCTGGTCCTGGCAGGGCGCCGTCACGGCGTACTTCTGGGCCGGACTCGTGCGGATCGCGCTGGTCCACCACGTGACCTGGTCCGTGAACTCGGTCTGCCACGTCTTCGGCGAGCGCCCGTTCCAGACCGCCGACAAGGCCTCCAACGTGTGGTGGCTGGCGATCCTGAGCTTCGGCGAGTCCTGGCACAACCTGCACCACGCCGACCCCACCAGCGCCCGTCACGGCGTCGACAAGGGTCAGATCGATATCTCGGCGCGCATGATCTGGCTGTTCGAGAAGCTGGGCTGGGCCTGGGATGTGCGCTGGCCCAAGGCGGACCGCCTCGACGCCAAGCGTGTCAACGCGGTGAAGGCGGCCTGAGCAGCAACCACCGCCTCACCGGTCGGGTCCACCCTTCGCGGCTCAAGGTTGATGTGACAAGCAAATCCGTGTCGCATCAACCTTGAGCCGCTGGGTGGGCTCAAGGTTTCGGGGTCCCGTCCGGCGCGATCCGGCCGAAGCCGGTGAACCGCGTCAGGGCCTCCGGCAGGACGACGGAGCCGTCCGCCTGCTGTCCCTGCTCGAGGACGGCGGCCAGGGTCCGCCCGATGGGCAGGCCGGACCCGTTGAGGGTCGCCGCGAACTCCCGCTTGCCATCCGGCGTCCGCGTGCGGATGTTCGCCCGCCGCGCCTGGAACGTGCCGCAGTCCGAGCACGAAGCGATCTCGCGATAGCGGCCCTGCCCCGGCAGCCACACCTCGACGTCGTACGTCTTCTGCGCCCCGAAGCCCAAGTCGCCCGCCGGGAGCACGATGACCCGGTAGGCCAGGCCCAGCCCCTGCAGGACCGCCTCCGCGTGGCCCACGAGGCGTTCGAGCTCCGCCTGGGAGTCCTCCGCGGCGCACACGCGCACGAGCTCCACCTTCGAGAACTGATGCAGGCGCAGGATGCCGCGGGTGTCGCGCCCGTAGGAGCCGGCCTCCGAGCGGAAGCACGGGGTCCACGACGTGTAGGCGAGGGGCAGGTTCTTCGGCTCGATGATCTCGTCCGCGTGCAGGTTCGTGAGCGGCACCTCGGCCGTGGGGATGAGGTAGAGGCTTCGCGAGCCGGACGCCGTCCGGAACAGGTCCTCCTCGAACTTCGGCAGCTGACCGGTGCCCGTCATCGTCTCGGGCGACACGAGGAACGGCACCGAGTACTCCGTGTACCCGTGTCGTGTCGTGTGCAGCTCGAGCATCAACGCCGCCAGCGCGCGCTCGAGCGCGGCCCCCGCGCCCCTCATCACGCTGAACCGCGGGCCGGAGAGCTTGGCCGCGCGTCCCAGGTCGAGGATCCCGAGGGCCTCGCCGATGTCGACGTGGTCGCGCGGCTCGTGATCGAACGACGGTGGCGTGCCCCACCGGCGAAGCTCGACCGCCTGCTCCTCGGAGTCGCCGTCCGGGACGTCGTCCAGCGGGAGGTTGGGAACGCCCAGCAGAAGCTCGCGCAGGGCCGCGGAGACCTGCTCCTGCTCGGCCTCGGCGTCCCGGACCCGGTCCTTGAGCTCCCGCGCCCTCTCCTTGAGCGCCGCGACGTCACCACCCTGCTTCGCGGTGGCACCGACCTGCTGGGCCAGGCGCTTGGCCTCGGCGCGCAGCTCGTCGGCGGCGCGGATGCCCGAACTACGGCGGGAGGCGAGGCCCTCGAGGGCTGCGACGTCGAGGGTGTACCCGCGGCGGGCGAGGCGTCGCACCGCGTCGGTGCCCGGGTCGAGCAGGAGCCGCGCATCGTGCATGTGGCGAGCGTACCGTCGCCGTACGGTGCGACTGTCGCGTCCCGTGCGGGTTCAGCGGGTTCCGGTGCTCACGTGGCATTTGAGGAGCACCGGCGTGAACGGGTCGTGAATCCCGGCCCGACCTTGTTCATACCTTGTTCAGAAGGTGGACGAGGGTGGTCGCGATACGTGTCCGTAAGTAGCTCTGACCTGCGGCCTTCCAAGAGCGAGACTACAAAACGTGACGGGACTTGGCACCAGCGCGATCGATATGGCAGGCTCTCTCACGCACCGGCGCCGAGAGCGCCGGTGCACCAGTTTGGGGCCCTTCCCGAAGGCCCGCGCGGTCTCGCGATGTGAACGCCGCGCCCAGTCCGCCGATCATGCAATTCGCGTGGATCACCAAATCCCCGTCGACCACGAAACGTACGGCAGGCGGCGGCGCCGGTCATCGATTGCTACTGGCCAGTAACGGCGAGCGGTGGGCTTTGCGCGATGAACGGCGCACGACTTCCGCGGGGCGATCGGGCAAACGACAGCGAATGATCCACGGGAAGTTCATGATCGGTGCAAGAGCTGCGGGGAAACGCCCTAGGCGGCGCCGAGGAACGCTTCCCAGCTCGGGTCGCGGGCGTCGGCGCCCCGTACCACCCATGCGGGACCGCGCGGCGCACGAGGGCGCACGCGCATGCTCCAGCCCTTCTCCTCAGGCGTGCGGTCGCCCTTGAGGTTGTTGCACCGCACGCAGCACCCCACGAGGTTGTCCCACGTGTCGGGGCCGCCGCGGCTGCGCGGCAGCACGTGGTCGACGGTCGAGGCGTGGCCGCCGCAGTACGCGCACCGGTGCTCGTCACGCCGCAGCACGCCACGGCGGCTGACCGGGATCGCGCGGCCGTGCGGCACGCGCACGTACCGCGCCAGGAGGATCACCGACGGCCGGGGCAGGGTCAGCGACTCGCTCACGACCGGCGTCGGACCGTCGACGACGACGCTCGCCTTGCCGGCGAGCACGAGCACCAGGGCACGCCGGAAGGACACGACCGCAAGCGGTTCGTAGCCGGCGTTGAGCACCAGGGTCCGCATCTACACCTCCCGCCCACCGGTCGCCAGGGCCGGAGTCGCCAGGGCCGGAACGCGTGCCAGGACGCAAGAAGGCGCCGTCCCAGGAGGAACGACGCCTTCAGCAGGCTCACGGTGTGCGGCGACCCTCACCGCCCGCGCGCTACAGGCCAGCGCGGCTAGGACGCTTCGCATCGCGTCGCGCACGACGACCTCCTCACCGGACGGACTGACTTGCTGCGCAGTAAGAGTAAGCGCTGCTCGTATCACAGATCACGTAGTTTCGGCCCCGATCTTCGTGCAGCGGGTCACGGGACCGCGCCCGAGAACGACGGCGGCCCGGCGCCGCCCACCACGCGGTGAGCGAATCGCCGGGCCATCGTCTGAGAGCCTGTTTTGGAATTCCC
>NZ_CDWTMG010000193.1:1292-9813 GCF_977945845.1 Frankia sp. CcMO1 | reverse complement strand
GGCGACGACGCCGAGGCGGGTGCAGCCCGCCGCGGCGACCGCGGCGACCGCCGCGACCGCGGCGCGGGCCGTGCCACCGGCACCGAGTACGAGCGGCTGGCACGGGACCGCGCCGCGCATCACCCGGCGCAGCGCCATGCTGATGCCGTCCACGTCGGTGTTGTAGCCACGCAACCGACCGGCGGGCCCAACGACGACCGTGTTGACGGCGCCGATGACCGCCGCCGTCGCGTCCACCTCGTCGAGCAGGTCGAGCGCGACGGTCTTGAGCGGCATGGTCAGGGACAGCCCGACCCAGTCCGGATCCGTGCGGACCCGGGTGAGTATCGCGGCGAGCCCGGTCTCGTCGCAGTGCACGGCGGTGTACGTCACCGCGAGACCGAGCCTGGCGTAGGCGGCGGCATGCAGCACCGGGGAGAGCGAATGGCCCACCGGTGCCCCGAGCACGGCGGCGCGGGCGGGGCTCGACGACGACGCGGTAGCCGCGACGGTCGCCGACGGTTCCACGGGCCGACGATGGCACTCAGGGGGCCGGCTGCGGGCCGGGGTCGTGCCGACGGGAACGATCTCCGGCACTACCGGGCCCTCCTCATGCTCGCGGCCTCATGCTCGCGGCTTCCCTCGCACTACTCACGGCCCCCTTCACGCCGGTACTGGGCCTCTGCCTGCTCCCACTCCCGCTCCGTGGTGGCGAAGACCGTCACCTTGCTCTGCGGCATGGAGACGAAATAAAACCACGATCCGTCGGTCGGTTCCAGCGCCGACCGCAGCGCCCAGACGCCGGGGTTGGAGATTGCGCCCGGCGGCAACCCTTTCACGGCCCGTGTGTTGTACGGGTTGTTCTGAGAGAGTTGTTCCCTGGTCAACGGCCCCTCGTACCCGTCCGTGGCGTAGCGAGTGGTCGAGTCCATGTCGAGCCGGCCGAATCTCCCCGACGTGTCCTTGAGCCGATTGTAGATCACCCGGGCCACCTTCGGACCCTCGTCGCGGTTGGCCACCTCCTTCTCGATGATCGAGGCGATAGTGACGATGTCCTTCGGCAGGACCCCGATCGCGGCGGCCCTGCCCTCCAGATCGATCGCCGCGGTCTCCCGCTTGAAGCGGTCGACGAAGGAGCGCAGCAGCTGCTCGGGCGTGGCCCCGGGCATGAGGTCGTAGGTGGACGGGAAAAGATAGCCCTCCAGCAGGTTCGGCGGCGCGTAGGACGGCAGGCCCAGCTGGGTAGGGTTCTTCGCGATCGCCTCCAGGTCTGCCATCGACGTGCCCGGGAGGCGTTCATGCAGTGCCGTGAGAACCTCACGGACGGTCATGCCCTCCTTGATGACGAACTTGAACGGCGCGGACGAGGCCGGGTCGAGCAGGGCCTCGAGCGCCGCGGCGGCGCTCATCCTGGTGTGCAGACGGTAGGTGCCCGGCTGGATGCCCAGCGACTTCGGGTTCGCGGCGGCGGCCTTGACAAACGCGGCGACACTCGCGGTCACGTTCGCGTCGTGCAGCTCCCCGGCGATCTCGCGAGTGCTCGCCCCGGCCGGGATCTGGACCACCGCGATGCCCTCGCCGGAGCCGGAGTAGTCGGCGGGCTCGCCGGTCGAGATGTGCCCGACGACCTTCCCCACCCCGTAGATCCCCAGTCCCAGCAGGGCGGCGACCACGACGAGCACCGCGATGAGCTTCGGCAGCGCGCGACCGCGCCGGCCGCCGTCGGGATCGGGCTCGTCCCAGCCGCCGCCGTCGTCCCAGGCGCGGTGGTCCCAGTCGACCCCGGCACGGTCGTCCGGGTACTGATCGTCGGCGTAGCGATCAGCCGAGTAACGATCATCGCGCTGGCGGGCCCGACGGCGACGCGAGTAGGGGTCCTCGTCGAGTATCTCGTCGAGGTCGCCGCCGGTCACCTCTCGCCCGACGGCGGGACGGCACCGCCCGGGGCCCGGGGGTCGTCTCCCGGAGCCCGGACCACGCCGTCCGGACCCGTGACCGGGGCGGCACACCCGATCGCGCCAGGCGCGCCGCTCCCCCGGCGGCTGTCCAGGTCGTGCTGCAGGATCTGCACGGCTGCCTCCTGATCCACGAGACTCCGGCGGGCACGCGAACGAACGCCACGCTCGGCCATCCTGCGATGAGCCGCAACCGTGGTGAGCCGCTCGTCCACAAAACGCACGGGGACGGGTGCGATCCGCTCGGCGAGTACCTCGGCGTACTGCCGCACCAGCCGGACCGCCCGGCCTTCCTGCCCGGACATCTGTCTGGGCAGGCCGACCACGACCTCTACAGCCTGCCGCTCCCGGACGATGAGGACAAGCCGATCGATGTCCGCATTGCCCCGTCTATCCCTGGCCAGGGTAGTCACCGGAACCGCGAGCACGCCGCCGGGGTCGCTAGCGGCGACCCCGACCCGCACCGAGCCGACGTCGACCCCGATCCGCACCCCGGGCCGAGAAGCCCCGGGCCGGGAGCCCGAGCCGCTCACCGCGAGGCGTGCTCGGCCACCAGCCCCCGCAGCCTGGCAAACACCGCCGGCACCAGCTGTGGGCCCCCCCCGCCGCCCTGGGCCACGTCCGGCTTGCCGCCGCCCTTGCCACCCAGGCTCGCCCAGGACTGCCGCACCAGGTCACCGGCGCGCAGCCCCCGGCCGCGCGCGGCGTCGTCGGTCACCACAACGATCGACGACCCGTCGGCCTTGGCCACGGCGACGACGGCGGGCCGCCCGGCCAGCCGCCCACGCACGTCCAGCGCCAGCAGCCGCACGTCGTCGGGGGCGGTGCCGGCGGGCACCTCGGCGGTGACCACGGCGACGCCAGCCACCTCCTCGGCACCCTCGGCCAGCGCCCCGGCCCCGGCGAGCACCGCGGCGGCCCGCAGTCGTTCCAACTCCCGCTCGGCGTCGCGCAGCCGGCCGACGATGTCGGTGACCCGGTCCACCAGCTCGTCCGGACGGGCCTTCAGCGCGGTGGACAGCTGCGACACCAGGAGATGCTCGCGCGCCAGGTAGCGGAAGGCGTCGAGGCCAACCAGCCCCTCGACCCGGCGGGTGCCCGCGGAGATCGACGCCTCCGACAGCAGCTTCACCGCGCCAAGCTGCGCGGAGCTCGCGACGTGCGTGCCACCGCACAGCTCGCGGGCGTAGTCGCCCACATCGACGACCCGCACGGCGTCGCCGTACTTCTCGCCGAACAGCGCCATCGCGCCGAGCCGGCGGGCCTCCTCCTGCGTGGTCACGAAGGCCCGCACCGGCAGGTCACGCAGGGCGACCTCGTTGATCTCGTCCTCGACGTCGGCGAGCACCGACGGCGGCACCGCGCCGAGGGCGTGGAAGTCGAACCGCAGCCGGCCCGGGGAGTTCAGCGAACCGGCCTGGGTCGCGCCCTCGCCCAGCGCGCGACGGAACGCGGTGTGCACGAGATGGGTGGCGGTGTGCGACCGGGACACCCCGCGGCGACGATCGGCATCCACCTCCGCGAACACCTCCGCGCCAAGCCGCAGCTCGCCGCCGAGCACCCGCACCCGGTGTAGGACCAGGTCGGGCACGGGCCGCTGGACGTCGAGCACCTCGACCTCGCCGCCGTCGAAGCGCAGCCGACCGAGGTCGGGCTCCTGGCCGCCACTCTCGGCGTAGAAGGGGGTCGCGTCGAGCACGACCCCGACCTCGGTGCCCTCCCCCGCCGCCGCCAGCCCCGCGCCGTCGGCGATGCCGATGAGGCCCACCACGCCGGAGGCCCGGCTGAGCTCCTCGTACCCGGTGAAGGTCGTCGGGCCGGAACGGGCCAGGATCGGCCGGAACGCGGACAGGTCGACGTTGCCGATCCGCCGCGCGGCCCGGTCCGCCTTCGCAGCCTGCCGCTGGCGGTCCATCAGCCGGTGGAAACCCGCCTCGTCGACGGACAGGCCCGCCTCAGCGGCCATCTCCAGCGTCAGGTCGATGGGGAAGCCGTAGGTGTCGTGCAGCTTGAAGGCCGCCTCGCCGCCCAGCATGGTCGAGCCCAGGGATCGGGCCTGGCGCGCCGCGGTGTCGAAGATCGTGGTGCCGGTGCGCAGCGTCTCGGCGAACGCCTGCTCCTCCGCGACGGCGACCCCGGTGATCGTCTCGGCGTTGTCGACCAGTTCGGGATAGATCGTCCCCATCGCCGAGCCGACGACCGCGAACAGCTCGCTCATCACCGGCTCGTGGGCGCCGAGCAGCCGGGCGTTGCGGATCGCCCGGCGCAGCATGCGGCGCAGCACGTAGCCGCGCCCCTCGTTGGAGGGGACGGCGCCGTCGGAGATCAGCATCGCGGCGGTGCGGGTGTGGTCGGCGATCACTCGCAACCGCACGTCGTCGGCGGGGTCCGCGCCGTAGCGCCGCCCGGTCAGCCGGCCGGCAGCGTCGAGCACCGGCCGGGAGACGTCGATCTCGTAGAGGTTGTCGACGCCCTGGAGGATGGTCGCCATCCGCTCCAGGCCCATCCCGGTGTCGATGTTGCGGGCCGGCAGCTCACGCTCGATCGGATAGTCGTACCCGGCGCCCTCGCCCCGCTCGTACTGCATGAAGACGAGGTTCCAGACCTCGAGGTATCGCTCCTCGTCCGCGATCGGACCGCCCTCGCGGCCGTAGGCGGAGCCGCGGTCGAAGTAGATCTCGCTGCACGGCCCGCACGGCCCGGGCACGCCCATCGACCAGAAGTTGTCCTCCTTGCCGCGGCGCTGGATACGCTCGGCGGGCAGCAGCTCGCGCCAGATCCCCTCGGCCTCGTCGTCGTCGAGGTAGACCGTCGCCCACAGGTCGTCGGCCTTGAAGCCGAACCCTTCGGTGAGCAGCTCGAAGGCGAACGGGATCGCCTCGGCCTTGAAATAGTCGCCGAACGAGAAGTTGCCGCACATCTGGAAGAAGGAGGCGTGCCGCGCGGTGTGCCCGACATTCTCGATGTCGACCGTCCGCACGCATTTCTGCACGCTGGTCGCCCGCGGCCACGGCGCCGGGAGATCCCCGAGAAAATAGGGCTTAAACGGCACCATGCCGGCGTTGACCAGCAGCAACGTCGGATCCTGGGCGACCAGTGAGGCGCTCGGGACGACGGTGTGCCCGCGCCGGGCGAAGTGGTTGAGAAAGCGGCTACGGATCTCGGCCGTGTCCATCGGGTTCACGTCGTCCAGACTCGTGGGAAGAGGTTCGACATCCCGGGCTGGCGCGCTGTAGGTCGGGCGCGCCTTCCGGGCTGCGGTGAGGGCAGGTGCCCCCGGCCCGCGGGCGAGGGAGTCCTCAGGGCCGCCGGGCGCCGGGGACGAGCCGCATCGTGCGTTCGGCGTCGTCGAGGTCAGCGGGGTAGCGCGGCGCGCCGGAGCCGGCGGCCTGCGCTGCGGCGTCCCGGGGCGGGGCAGCCCCGACCGCATCGCCTCGGTCCGCTTTGTCGCCTCGATCTGCTTCGTCCGGATCACCGTCGAGGCCGAGCGCGACACGGATCTCCTCCTCCCGCTCGGCCGCGGCCTCGCGCACGTCCGCGAGGAACTCCTGTACCGACTGTACGAGAGAGCCGGCCAGGCTCGTCGGCGTCAGGGAGGCTGCGGCCTTCGCCACCTGGCGCACCACCACGACGCCGGCCGCCGCCCCGAAAGCGAGATAGAAGATCCTCGACATCTACCGGCCTCCCCTACGCCCGCCCGCCGCGCCGGCGGCCGTGGGCACCGACGGGGTCTTCTCGCCCGCGGGCTGCGGGCCGCCACGCCCGGCCGACCGGCGCGCCGCCTTCTCGGCCTTCATCTGGGCCGTCACCCGGGACTCGACCTCCGAGCGGGTCCGCTTGGCCGCCGCCTGGCGCACGCCGTAGCTGAACGCCGCGACACGCACCATCGGGCCGCCGAGCGTCGCCGCGAACAACGATGTCAGCGAGGAGACGTTGGTCGTGATCGACTGCACGTTCGCCGTAATCGCATCGACCCGGTCGAGTTCTTTGTTGACGTGCGAGAGTGCCAGATTGACCTCGTCGACCGTCGCGCCGGCCTGCCGGACCCGGGCGGTTCCCTCGTCGAGGGCGAGACCGGTCTGGCGTACCCGGGCCGCGGCCTCATCGAAGATCTTGCCGAGCTTGAGCAGGACGTAACAGCCGAAGAGGACGAGCACCGCGAACGCGCCCGACGCGATCAGGCCCGCGACCGCACCACCGGACATATGTGCTCCTGCCTCCATCGTCGTTGGGCCGGTCCCACCCACCCGATTCGATCCGCCGTGCCGCGGGCGCCACCCAGCCGACGCTCCTGGAGTGACCTTACCGAGACGGCTACCGGGGCCACGGGTAGCCCCCACGAGAGAAGTCAGGACGGCGAGGAGAACGGTGGGAAGGGCGGCGAAGAGGGCGGTGGGGACGAGCCCGGGGACGGCGGTGGGTCACCGCGTACGACGCCACGCAGCTCACGGACCCGATCGGCCGCGCGGCGCTCGAAGCCGTTACCGCTCGGCTGGTAGTAGTAGGTCGAGGTCAGCCCGTCCGGCGGGTACTGCTGACGCACGACGTTGCCGGGGGCGTCGTGCGGGTACAGGTAGCCCGCGCCGTGGCCGACCCGCTGCGCGCCGCGGTAGTGGGCGTCGCGCAGCTGCGCGGGCACCGGCCCGGCCCGCCCGGCACGAACATCCGAGGTGGCGGCGTCGATCGCCCGGATCACCGCGTTCGACTTGGGCGCCAGCGCCAGGTGGATGACCGCCTGCGCGAGCGCCAGGCGGGCCTCGGGCAGGCCGACGAACTCCAGCGCCTGGCTGGCCGCGACCGCGACACCGAGCGCGCCCGGATCGGCCATGCCGATGTCCTCACTGGCAAGGATGATCATCCTTCGAGCGACGAACCGGGGATCCTCGCCGGCCTCCAGCATCCGCGCGAGGTAGTGGAGGGCCGCGTCGACGTCGCCGCCCCGCATCGACTTGATGAAGGCACTGATCACGTCGTAGTGCTGGTCCCCGGACCGGTCGTAGCGCACTGCGGCCCGGTTGACGGCCCGCTCCAGCAGGTCGAGATCGAGCCGTGGCCGCGGGTCGACAAGCGCCTCGGTGTCTGCACCCGCCCCGGCATCGGCACCCGCCCCGGCGTTCCCGCCCGGTCCGGATTCGCGCTCATGGGCTTCGAGCAGCGCCTCGACCCCGGCCTCCAGGCTGGTGAGGGCCCGGCGGGCGTCACCTCCGGCAAGGCGGACCACGTGCTCGCGGGCCTCGTCGGACACCGACAGCCGCCCGTCGTACCCACGCGGGTCGCGCAGCGCCCGGGCCAGCACCCCGCGGATGTCGTCGTTGGTCAGCGGCTCCAGCGTCAGCAGCAACGACCGGGACAGCAGGGGGCTGACCACGGAGGAGAAGGGGTTCTCGGTGGTGGCGGCGACCAGAGTGACCCAGCCGCGCTCGACCGAGGGCAGCAACGCGTCCTGCTGCGTCCGGGTGAACCGGTGCACCTCGTCGATGAACAGCACTGTGCGCGCACCAGACGTTGACAGCGTCTCGCGAGCCTCATCGATGACGGCGCGGACATCCTTCACTCCGGCGGTGACCGCGGACAGCTCCCGGAAGCGTCGCCCGGTCGCCCTCGACACGATGTGCGCCAGCGTGGTCTTGCCGGTGCCGGGCGGTCCCCACAGCACGACCGAGGTCGTTGCGCCCCCCTCGACCAGCCGGCGCAGCGGGCTTCCCGGTCCGAGCAGATGTCGCTGGCCCACGACCTCGTCCAGGGTCCGCGGCCGCAGCCGGGCGGCGAGCGGAGCCGCGCGGTCCACCCCCGGACCGCTGCCACGCTGATCCCGGGGACCGGCGAACCCCGAGGCGGAGCGGGACGCCGTCCCGGCTGCCGACGCATCGGACGCCCCGGCACCAGCCCCGGCAGCAGCGGAGAGATCGGCGTCGAACAGGCTCACCCGTTCACCGTACGACCGTCGTACGACCGTCGGGAGGCACGATCAGCCCGGAGCACGGCAGACCGCGGCCCCGACGGCGGCCCACCGAAGCAGACATATTTCATACAACGGCATAAGTATCTTAAATTGGCCCTTACGACCCCACGCCCATTTCCCCGACCACGCTCGGACCACCAGAGCTTCATTGCCAATGTGCCGGAACGCGGCCAATGTGCCGGAACGCGCGGCGAACGGGTAGTGCGCCGCGCGTCATCCGGCACAATCCCCCGAGAGACCACACTTCGTTCACGTCGGACAACCGAGCCCCAATGGTGCGCGTATTATCATTCAGCTAGTCCGTTCAGCTGCTCGACTGAGCACACGTGCCACCTTCGTGGTAATGCACGGTGTTCCGGACGGAACCGCGCCCGAAACCGACCCGGGAACCGGGCCGGATTACGAAATCGCCCTGACCAGCCCAGATCGCGACGACGGGCTACCGCACCGCACCGCCAGAACCAACCAGCTCACCCGGAGACCGAAACCCTGCCCCGGAGAGGTGCCACCCGATGACCGTGCTACAGCCGCCCCGCGCCCTCGGAAACCGTGCCGCCGCATCACGCGGGCACCGCTTCGACAAGAACAGCGCGATACCCGAAGCTCCGATCGCATCAGCCGAGCC
>NZ_CDWTMG010000193.1:0-907 GCF_977945845.1 Frankia sp. CcMO1 | reverse complement strand
GACCGGGCATCCGGTTCGGCTGGCCCGCCCAGGGGAGACGGACGACCGCGAGTCGCACCCCACCCGGGACACCACCACGACAATCACCCGAACCAACACCCCCGGCACCGCCACCCCCGGCATCACCGGCCCCGGCCACCCCCTGCCCACCCCCCTGCTGGCCACCAACCGCGTCGGCCAACACGTCCGCGTCCCCAAAACCGCCGAACTCGTCGCCGCCCACCTACGCCGCCAGATCGTCCGCGGCGAACTCCAAGAAGGCGACGCCCTACCCCCCGAAGCCGTCCTCATGGAACAGTTCGGCGTCTCCCGCCCCACCCTGCGCGAAGCCTTCCGCGTCCTCGAATCCGAAGCCCTCATCTCCGTCCGCCGCGGCGCCCACGGCGGCGCCCGCGTCCACACCCCCAACGGCGACGTCGCCGCCCGCTACACCGCCCTCGTCCTCGAACACCGCCACACCACCCTCGCCGACATCCACACCGCCCACACCCACCTCGAACCCACCGCCATCCGCCTCCTCGCCACCACCGCCACCGACCACACCCTGACCACCCTCACCGCCCACCTCACCGCCACCGACCACGCCCTGACCACCCCCACCCCCAACCCCACCGACATCCACACCCGCCACCTGCACTTCCACACCCTGCTACTCGACACCACCACCAACCACACCCTCACCATGATCACCAGCATGCTCCGGCGCATCCTCGATGCCACCACCCCCGACACCCCCACCCCCATCCCCGACCTGCCAACCCTGCGCCACCAGCACACCACCCACCACCAGCTCCTCACCCACCTCACCCACCACGACCCCGACGCCGCCGAAACCCTCTGGCGCCACCACCTCACCACCACCCCCCACACCCCCCACCAACCCACCACCCCCCTCGACCTCCTCGGC
>NZ_CDWTMG010000192.1:0-9450 GCF_977945845.1 Frankia sp. CcMO1 | reverse complement strand
AGCGTCGGCAGGGCGGCAGCGTCGGCTGGGCGGCAGCGTCGGCTGGGCGGCAGCGGCAGGCGGCAGGCGGCAGGGCGGGAGGCGGTGGGCCGTCGTCCGGGGCCGGGTGGGGCCACCTCCCTTCGCGGGTCGAGGGTGGTGGTGCGGCGGCGGTGTCAGACGCTCGCCAGTGGCGTCCGGCCCCGGACGACGGAGTTCGAGTGGTCGATCGGTTGGGTGCTATTGGTGCCGCCGACCTATCGGCGCGGGTGCCCTACGGGCGCGGGGTCAGGGTCAGGCTGCGCGGGGATGCGGCGCCGGTCCGGTGATGGGCGGGTGAGGTTCCCCCGCACCCTCCAAACCGGGGTTCTGGGGGGCGATATCCGGCCCAGGCCGTGAATGTGACCGATCCGTGACCTTGCGGTGGCTGGTGGCGTTGGGGTCCAGGACGCTCACGAGTCGGGTCTCGGCGCGGGTGCGGTCGTCGGCCAGCGTGGAGTGGGGCAGGGTCCACTCGTCGGCCAGGGACTGGAGGGTGTCGCCTTCCAGGCGGGTGCGGGCGATGAGTTCGGCCTCGTACTCGCTGAGGACGCCGTCGGTGACGGCTCGTCCCAGGACGAAGTCCGGGTGGCCGAAGGGGCGGGGTGGCGGCATGGAGGCGCCCATCGGCACCACGACTCCCGCGGTGGCGGGGTCGCTGGCTCGGTAGCGTTCAGCGGCGCGGTAGGCGGCCCAGCACAGTCGCGACGCGACCCGGCCGGTGGCGGTGTCGATGCTGCGCAGGGCGGTCAGGTAGCCGGTCAGCATCTCCGACTCCAGGTCCGGCACCTGCTGGGCGGGGGCGCGGCGGGCGAGCCGGGCGGCCATCCGACGAAGCCCGGGCAGTCCGAGTCCGACCGCGCCGACCACCCAAGCCGGATCGGCCGGCTCGCCATCGGCGGCAGGACGAGCTCGTTCGACCACGGCAGACCACACCCGGTCGCGGGTCTCGTACCGGGTCGCGGGATGCAGCAGCAGCGTCCGGAGCTCGTCCAGCGGGATCGCGCGGGCCGGCAGATCAGCCATGGCGTCGTAGTCACCGAGACGGGCACTGTGATCGGCGCCGAGTCCGGTGACGTCCAGAGCGAGCGGTCGAGGGCCGGTCACCAGGGCCGCGAAGGCGGCCTCGGCCGTCGCCAGCGGTGACCCCTGTGGGGAGTCGGGTGACGGCGCAGCGGCCGATTCCGCGGGAAGGTACGGCTCTACGCCGGTTTCATGACCGGCTTCGTGACCGGCAGCAGCTTCGGGGGTGAGGTGGGCGCGGTGACGCGGCATGAGGCTGGACTCCCTGAAGGACGTCGGTGGATACCCCACCGCCGGGGTGTTCGGCCAAGCGGTGGGATCGGTTTCTCCATGGCGCGCAGGTGCCTGTGTCGGGTCAGCGGCGGAACGTGGGCGGCACTGGGCCGGGTCAGGGGCGGGCCGGTGTCGGGTCCGGGGCGGCTGAGTGGCGGGTCAGGGGCGGCAAGGGACCGAACGTCATTCGCGGAAGAGCACGCCGGGAGGGGCTGCTCCGGTGCTGACCTGCACGGAGCCACGTCCAGGTGGCTTACGCGGACCCCGGCGTGGGGTCCGCTCGCACGCGAGCGAGAACCTGTTGTGTGACCTAGACCACGAGCGACTCGGCGGCGCTGCGGTGTCGGCTCAAGCGGGGGTGCTTGGCGCGAACCCTGGCGTCGGGTCGCCAGGGTCGCCGGGCACGCCCTGTGGTGTCCGCGCCCTCGTCCGATGGACTCGGGTCACGAACAGGTCACGACTTCGGGCCTGACCGGATATCGCACGGCGGAATCCGGGTTTGGAGGTGTCAGACGCTCCCGGTGGCCGTGGGGCAACACCCTCATGGCCTCTGCCGCCGATCAGCCCTCCTCCTCGCCGGACTCCTTCGCCGTCTCGCCCTCGCCCGATTCCCGTGTCTACTCGACGGTCGCCGGTGGGGAGGACCGAACCCGTGCCCGTTGGGTGATCGCGCCCACGCCGGTTGCGGTGTGGACGCCCGGCTCTCTGCTGCCGTGCTTTCGGCGGCGGCACCGGCCGGGATTCGGTGAGCCGCCGTGCGCTTGGCGGTGGCCGACCCGGCTGTGGGAGTCGGTGCTGGCCGCGTACTCCCGCCCGGGTGACCGGGTGCTGGTCACCGACGGCGCCGACGGGACGGCCGTGCGCGTCGCCGTCGGTATGCAGCGGCGGATCGTCGCCCGCATCCCCAGTCGCCTTCAGCGCGCCGGTCTCTACGTGGAGTTGCTGGAGGATCAGCCGCGCCGGGTGCGGCGCCAGATCGTTCTCTTCGGCGATCAGCCCTCCTCGCACGCCGCGCTCGCCAGCAGCGACGCCACCTCGGCGACCCCCAGCGGGGCTGCGGGCCCGGGCCTGCAGTGGCCGGCCAAGGCCCTTCGCAACCCGGTCGACCTTCTGGTCATCCCGCCTCCGTGCCCCGCCGACCAACCGGCGCCGGGCTCGACGACAGCGGACCACAACGGTTCGCACATCCACGCGGCAACCGGCTCGGTGCCGCTCGGATCCGGCGCAGCATCCGCGCCGGACTCGGCCGGTGCCGGTGCCGGTGCCGGTGCCGATGCCGATGCCGGGGCCGGTGCGGGTGACGAGTCGCTCGCGTGGCAGCTGGAGGTGCTAGCCGCACGGACGGCGCTGGTCCGGCCCGGCGGTGTCGTGGTCGTAGTGACCCGCCTGACCCCGGCCCGAGAGGGGGCGGTCGACAGGATCGGGCCGGTCATCACCCGAGCCCGCAGCCTCGGCCTGCGGTACTTGCAGCACGTGCCAGTGGTGCATGTCGACCTGCGCGACGGCCGCTTCCAGCCGGCCTACGGACCGGACGATCCCGCCTGGCACCTGGACCTCACCGACGAGCACGACCTGGCCGAATGGTGGCGGCTGCCGCTGCGGCACCCGGCCGCCAGCGACGGCGTCGGCCCCACTGGGCAGCCGCGGCTGCACATGCCCATCCATTCCGACGCCCTCGTCTTCTTCCGCGACTCCCACCTCGAAACCGACCTCAAGAACCGCACCGCCGTCCACGTCCCCGGAGGCGCCCAGTGACCAACCCCACGAGCGACCCGGACGACCGCGTCGGCCGCCGCGGGTCCGGCCCGGACGGACGCCGCGCGCAGCTCTCGCTCGTCCCGGCGGCGAACGAGAACGCGGCAGCCGAGACCGCGCGGACTGAAGAGCCGACGGCCGAAGGAACGAGTGAGCACCAGACCACCGGCCCGCGGCAGGAGCGATCGGAGCGCGCGAGGGTGACGAGGGATCCGTCGGCGTACGACGAGCCGGATCCGGTGCTGACCGCGGCGTCGGTGTGGGTGACCGGGCAGCAGGATGCCAAGACGCAACGCCGCGGCCGGTACGTCCCGGCCGCGGTGGAACACCCGGCGAAGATGCTGCCGGAGATCGCGCGGCACGCCATCGTCCACTACACCCGCCCAGGCGAGGTCGTGCTCGACCCGATGTGCGGGATCGGCACCAGCCTCATCGAGGCCGTCCGCGCCGGCCGACACGCACTCGGCGTTGAGTACGAGGCCCGCTGGACGGCGATCACCAGAGCCAACCTCGCCCTGGCCCGCACAGACCACGCGCCGGGCCACGGGCACGTGGTGTGCGCCGACGCCCGCGACCTGCCCCGCGTGATCCACCCCGCCCTCGCCAGCCTCGCCGACCGCCTTGGCCGTACCGGGCCGGACGATGACCCAGCCGACCAGGCCGACACGTCCGACCTGGGCGAGCGCCGACGGTGGCACCGCCCGGTGTCGCTGGTGCTCACCTCCCCGCCGTACGGGGAGCACACCCACGGCCAGGCCAAGACACTCCCCGGCCGCGGTGTCGCCAAGCGCCACCACCGCTACACCCAGACTCGCCGCGGGTCGAAGAACCTCGCCCACGCCGACCTGAACGACCTGATGGCAGGGTTCACCGACATCCTCATCGGCGCCGTCGCGCTGCTACGCCCCGGCGGACACGTCGTGCTCACCGCCCGCCCCTACCGCCGCGGCGGCGAACTGGTCGACCTCCCCAGCGCCGTGATCGCCGCAGGCCGGGCAGCCGGGCTCACGCTCATCGAACGGACGCCTGCCCTGATCGCCGGCCTGCGCGCCGACCACCTCGTACCCCGCGCCTCGTTCTTCCAACTCCTCGCCGTCCGCCAAGCCCGCTCCGCCGGCATCCCACAGCACGTCATCCAGCACGAAGACGTGATCACCTTCCAGCTGGCACCCGACGGAGCCCAAGCCAGCACCGCAGCCGCGGCGGCAAGAGGGAAACCGTCCGGCACGGCAAGCACCAACGGACTGGCGGCCGCGTGAGTGCAGCGCCTCAAGAATCGTCGGATGCGCGCGCCAACGATGCGCCTTCGGTCAACGAGCTCTCACCCGCCCAGCAGACCCCTGCGACCCGCGGCGGCGCGGCCGGCCGGAGGTCGGGATCACCGCAACGGTGGCGGGTCGACTCCATCGAACAACAGGTGATGACCCCTCCGGAGTACGACGCTGCGGTCGCGGCGCTCGCGGCGCTCATCGCCGTCTGGAACCCGGCCAACCGCAAGCCGGACAAGCCGGACGGTGAGGCAGCGGGCGGTAGTCGTGACCGATCCAAGCACGGGCACCCCGGCCGACTTCCCGGTGCCGCCTGACTGCCTGCCCTCGCACTGCCCCCCGCGTCCGACCACGTCCACGGCAAGGGACCTGGAGCGCCCCCGCGCACTGCCGCGGCGGGCGCTCCACCTTTGCCCGGGATCAAGCAACCCTGGACCGCCACATGCGGCAGCCACGCGGCACCCGTCGCCTACGCCATGGAGGTCACCGCCAATGCACGCTCCGTCTGATCGACCCTCGTCAGCTCTCGCCGCCAGCACACCTGACGGCGAGGCGTACCGTCCATCCAGTCCAACCACCCGCAGCGGGCGCACTGCGAGAGGCGCGCGCGGGAAGAAGCGCACGAACGCCTCGCGTCCCGCGCGCAGCCTAGGCAGTGGAGCGATGCTGGGCGCCGACGGGATGCCCGACGTACGGGTCGGGGTCTACGTGCGGCGCTCGACCGACGACGAGCACCAGCCGTACTCCATCGAGGCGCAAGACGCCAGGCTCGGCGCATACGTCGACTCCCAGCCCGGGTGGCGGCTGGTGGCGCGGTTCGCCGACGACGCCTCCGGCGCGACCCTGGGCCGCTCCGATCTGCAACGCGCCCTGGCCGCCGCTCGCACCGGAATGATCGACGTTCTGCTCGTCTACCGGGTCGACAGGCTTTCGCGGAACCTGCGGGACACCGTCACCGTGCTGGACGAACTCGACCAGCACGGCGTGGTGTTCCGGTCCGCGACCGAACCGTTCGACACCGCCTCCCCGATCGGGCGGATGCTGGTCCAACTCCTGGCGATGTTCGCCCAGTTCGAGCGCGACACGATCATCGACCGAGTGATCGCCGGGATGGAACGCAAACACGCCAAGGGCATGTGGAAGGGCGGACGCCGGCCCTTCGGCTACCAAGTCGACAAGCGCAACGCCCGCCTCATCCCGGACGAGAACGAAGCCGCCGTCGTGCGGCAACTATTCACCCTCTACGCCATCGACCGGCTCGGCTCCAAAGTGATCGCGCGGACGCTGAACGACCGCGGTCACCGCACCACCAACGGCGGCACCTGGTCCGGCTACCAAGTCCTGCGCGCCCTCACCAACAGCACCTACCTCGGCGAGCTGACCTTCCGCGACAACACCGTGACCGACACCCACGACCCGATCATCGACACCCACCTGTGGCAGACCGCCCAACGAGTTCTCGAAGAACGAGGCGACAACTACCGCCACCGCGCCGCCAACGCCTCCGACTACCAACTGACCGGACTCATGCGCTGCCCCCAGTGCGGCACCGCCATGATCGGCACCAAGGCCACCGGCCGGTCCAAGACCTACCGCTACTACACCTGCCACTCCCGCAACCGCTACGACGCCCGACGATGCAACGCCCCCCGGCTCAACGCCGAAGCCGCCGACGCCGCGATCCTGACCGCACTCAGCGACTTCTACCGCGACCAGCACGCCCTGATCGCCGACGCCGTCGCAGACGCCCAACGCGCCCACCGCGCCGCCACCACCGACCGCCGCGCCGAACTAACCGCGGTCGAGAACGACCTCGCCGGCATCCGCCGCTCCCTCGACCGATACCTGACCGCCTTCGAGAACGGCACCCTGGAGCCCGAACTCCTGGCAGAACGCATGACCCCGCTACGCGAGCGCCAACGCGACCTGGAGCACCGGCACGCCGCCCTGCAATTGGACCTCGACAGCGAACCCCAGGCCCCCGAACCCGCAGCCCTACGACTCGTCGCCGACAACATCCAACAGATCATCAACGCCGGGAACCGTGCACAGACCAAAGCCGTCATCGAAGCCCTCGTCGCCAGCGTCACCATCATCGGCCCCGACCAACTGACCCCGATCTTCCGCATCCCCGCATCCGCCCCCGGCCACCCAGTCCCCATAGCCGCGACACCGCCCAACGACGCACCCAGCCACCCCACCACCACGACACACCCCCCGCTAACCGCCCAAACCAGCAACGGGGCCGCGCCCGCCGCAACGGCAGACACGACCCCGCAGCAGGCGGTTCGCGCAATGACTAACTTGGTGGGCCCCGTGGGGATCGAACCCACAACCCGCGGACTCAAGATCGATTGTTCTCGACGTTGCTCGTGATCGCTCGACGATGCCGATTACCTGGGCGGATGCGCTGCGTCGCGGCCCCGGCAACCGCGTCAGGGCTGGTTGTCTGGCATCGTTCCAGGTGGGTTAAGTGTGGAATCGATCAAGCAACCAACGCGGCCGTCGGCCGCTCGTCGCTCGTCCAACTCCTCCTCAGCCTGGCGGATCTCGTTGTGTTCGTCCCGCCGGCGCGCCCGGGACGCCTCACCGCTTGGCTTCTTCGGTGAACCCCCAGTGACCATGCTTCCGCCCCATGTCCCTGAGACCCGCATACTCCGTCTTGCCCTTGCCAAATCCCACGCTCACAGCGTACGGCCGAGCCCCCAGACCTCGGACGCCGAAGGAGTGAACCCCCTCGATGCGAACTGCTGGCACGCCGGTCGCTGAAGGTCGCGTACGAGGTCAGCCGGTCGACCGCGATCAGCCAGGGTCGTCCTGGGTCGAACTGGTTGCTGTGCTTCTGTGCTGTACTCCTTGCCCTACTTGACCCCGGCTGCTCATCACTACCGTGTCAAGGCGTCGCTTTCGCCCGACAGGTAGAGGTGTTCAGCTCCTGACCTGGCGCGCTTCCGGCATCGGCCGTACGAACTTCCGACGCACTCCCCCACATTGCCACCCACCCCGTAGGGCTGGCCTAGGGCCGGCCGTAGGGCCGATTGTGGACGGACCCGAAGACCGCGCGGACTCACGGAATTCCAGCCGTCACCCGATCCGCATCGGGGTTGGTCAATGCCGTCGAGCGGGTCGAGGCACGTACCAGCGTCCAAGTCCAGCCACCGGAATCATGAGACGGAGTTGCCGAGAGGACAGGGGGCGGACAAGGGCCAGTGTGGACTCTCACAGTTGGCGCGTCGTCGTCGCCTCGCTGACGGCGTAAAGGGTTTTTGCCCCCGCTCGTCTTTAACCCTTAAGGTCTTGCATGGTCGGGGCATGGCGAGGGGAAGAGTGAAATGGACGTTCAGGTTGAGTATGATTTTTATCTTGATTTTCGACTGCCTGTCTTTGAAAACTCCGAAGAGGACTTTGGCGTCCAATTAGAGATTATTGGAAAATATGAAGCAACTGCCTACATCATTCCTCGCGGCCCAAACGAGCCACTCTTCAGGGGTGAACAAGGCAACACGATCGCGGGTTCGCACATGCAGATCACATCCGTTCATGATCCCGCCATCAGGATCAGGTTGTCGCCAGCGGAAGAGCGCGTCGCTGACCGGATCCATCTGATCCTCCAGTGGAGTCAAGACGGCAAGCCAGAAGACGACCCAACGTGTGCGGATATGTGGTTTGAACGAGCCGTCAGACTTGCTGAGTCATTCCTAAGCCACGTGCGTAGCGTTTCGAGATCGGCGCGAGTAAAGCTTGAGCGACATTGGGACCCGCGCGAGCAAAAGATCGTTCTCGTTGGGCCACATTCACAGGCCTGGTTCGAGCAGGTCACCCTCAATCCTCTGGCGATGTTCAATGGCGTGAACACCCTTTCTTCAGGTGGGATTCTAAGGGTTCCGGATACCGGCTTGATCGACCGCAGTCGCTTGGAGGACAGTATTTCCGCGAGCTCCGATGCTCCGCTACATTCGAGCCTGCTCGTGGACGCAGAGGAAGCGCTGAGGGCGGTTCGACTGCGGGATGCAGTTCTGGCGATGGCTACGGCGGTTGAGGCTCGGGCGCTCCTTTTTGCCCACGAATCATCGCTCAGCAAGACACGAACGAAGAAGCTAACGGAGCCAGATGGTCGAAGCTTCCCCGCACGCTACTATGGGGATTTGCCGACCGCAGCACGCGGCCGGTCACTGGAGATAGACGAACCCGCGACGTTTTTGAGCCTCGTCGCATCCTATTCTGAACGAAATGGACTCATGCATTCCGGAGAAATGTCTCAGACGCTGACTCAACTAAAAGAGGTCGATCGTTACCGACTGGTGTATGAATGGCTTGCTTCCTGCCGATCCGCCATCGATTGGATGGATCAGCTCTAATATGCATCAGCGTTTCAGGTTGACATCACGGCGCGTGTTCTGATTGGCCGTCACAACCGTGAGCGTGGCGCGACATGGGGACTCAGCGGCTACTCACCGATCGCTTGCTCCCCACCGTTGTTGAGCCGCTTGGCGAGTGGAGCCGAGGCGCTCGGCGATTTCGGCCCAGGAGTAGCCGAACGCGCGGAGGCCGTTGACGGCGTGCTGAGTGGCGGCGTTCAGCTCTTCTTGGAGGGCGAGGAGGTCGGGGAGCCCGTCGACGTCTCCTTCGGCGATGCGGCGGCCGTGGGCTCGGATGATGCGGCGGGCGAAGGCGGCGTAGTCATGGTTCTCCACGCTGCTGCGGCGCTTGCGAGACCGGGCCGGCTGCTGGGTCGAGCTGGTGCCGTTGAGGGTGTTGGGTGTCAAGGCGGTGTTGACGTGGTTCTGGCGCATGGGGGCCTCCGTGGGGAATGGGCTGGCGGTGGGGGCGGCTCTTGTGCCCCCACCGCGGGCCGCGAGGTACCGCGCCCGGCGAGGCTCGCCGTCAACTCCGCCCTGCTCACTGCGTCGACCACGCGCAGGTGCGGAGCACCTTCCTGGATCGGCGTCCAAGTCGGAGTTGACGGGGAGACCGGGCGTGGTACCGGAAGGTGAGACACGGGCCCAAGGTGATCGGCCTCGCGCGTCGCCGTTCGCGACCAGCGCTGGGAGGCTCGCGCGGGCCGGACGGCACCTCGTTGATCAGCTACCCCGGGGAGGCATTGACTACAGTC
>NZ_CDWTMG010000191.1:0-9457 GCF_977945845.1 Frankia sp. CcMO1 | reverse complement strand
CCGCTAAAGCAGGTGAATGTTTACGGTCGCAGGCGCTGTTCGCCTGCACCTCGTGTGGTTGGCAGGGGAACGCGGACACGAACGCGGCATTGAACATTCTCGCGGCAGGACAGGACGCAAGTCCCGGGCGTACAGCCCGTGTCGTGAACGGACGTGGAGCCACGGCGGTTACGTCGGGCTGCGAAGCGTCAACCACCCGGGACGCGGCATGACCGCCGCCGGGAATCCCTCGCGTTCACGCGGGGGAGGATGTCAACTGGCGGTCCCCATGGATGGCGGTGGTTTGTTGTGATCGGCAGTTCGTGATCCGTGATCTATGGGGGTAGGTAGAGGCGGAGCCGGTGTCCGGCGGCGAGCGTGTCGGTCAGTTCGCGGAGTGGGTGGGGCATCGGGGCGGTGGTCCAGGCCTGCCAGAGGCGTAGCAGGAGGCACAGCGGGGTCAGGCAGGCGCGGACCTGTCGGAGGTTGACCGGCCAGGACGGCGGTGTGCCGCTGCGGACCGGTTGCGGGCTGGGCTGGGTGTGGGTGGCTCGGTGGGGGTGTCGTGCCAGCACAGGCTGAACGCGCAGTTCACCAGGGTCCAGCGGCGGGCGATCGCGGTGGCGGAGCGGACCTGGAAGTCGGCCCAGCCCAGTTCGTGCTTGACCTGCTTGTAGTCCTGTTCGACCCAGCCGCGTAGCCCGTAGAGGCGGATGATCTCGTCGTAGCTGGCGGGTGAGAACGCCGACGTCGCCGTGGTGGGCAGGTCCGGGCGGGGCAGGGTGGTGGCCAGGTACCAGGTGCTGGTGGTTGGCCGGGTCGCCGGGTCGGTGGTGGCCACGACCAGCCGCAGTGGCCCGCCGATCCGGTACGGGCCGCCTCGGGAACCGATGTACTGACGGGACACGCCCGCGGTGGCGTGCCCGCTCTTGCGGTCCCCGGAGTCGTCCAGGATCAGTACCCCGCCGGGATGAGGCCGGGTGGCCGGCGCCGCCATGAGCAGCTCAACCCGCCGAGTGTTGATTTTCTCGTGGTCCCACGGCGACTCGGACAGAAACCACTGCAGCCGCTGGACCTCCCGGTGCTGCGCGCCCACCACCGGCTCCGCCCCGGCCAGACAGGTCAGCGTCTTGTTCCGGTCCCGCGGCAGCAGCAGACCGACCAGGTAGTCCCGGAACGCCCGCCGCTGCGCCCGGGAGGCGAACAGGCCATCCAACCGGGACGCGTACGCCTCCACCGGCGCCGGAGCCGGCGGGCACGGCAGCGGCTCTGTCATCACGATCACCTCCGCGGCCGAACCGCTCCTTCCCTACCCGACACAGCCAGACAATTCCCCGGCCGCCCATACATGATCAAACGATCACAACAAACCACCGATGGGCAGGGTGTGCTCGGGCGCACGGTTGTCCACAGACCCTACCGTGAGCCGGGGACAGCCGTGAGCCGGCGACGGGCCCGTTTAGCCGGGGACGGGTTATCCGAACCGGGCTGCGCGCATCTCGCAGATGTCGGTGACCGGCGGCGGGTACGGGGCGAAGCGCTGCGCGACCCAGGCGGTGAGGTCGGCCATCGATGCGCCGAGGACGGTGCCGTGGTCCGCGCCGGGGTAACGCCGGTAGTCCACGGTCGTGCCCTTCCGGCACAGCCCGGTGACCACGCCGTCGGTCACCGTGCGTCGGATCACCAGGTCGAGGTCACCCTGGAGAACGAGGGTCGAAGCCATCTTCCGCAGGGCCACCTCTCGCTGCCGGGCGAATCCGGCTGCGAAGGGCTGATGATCCAGAGGATTGACGGTAAAGGCGGTGTCGACGGACGTACCGATGCTCGCCCTGGTGAGGTCGGTGGCGCAACGGTCGCGGGCGATCGACAGCAGTCGCCGGCCGGTCGGGGTGAGCACCCGGTCCAGGTTGATCGTCCGGTCCTCGACGGACAGCCCGATTATCGCCAGCAGGACATAGGCGACCCCGTCGGTATTGTGCTGCAAGGTGGCGAGGGACGCCGGCAGGTCGGCCAGGGGGGCGGTTGCGACGACTCCCCGGATCCGTAGCTCGGGTGCGTAGGCGGCGGCAATCGCTCCGGCGGCTAACACCGCCTGGCCGCCCTGCGAATAGCCCCAGAGGACGATGTCGCGACCGGCACCGGTCGCCTTGAGGGCAGCGGCGGCGCGTGCCGCGTCAAGCACGGCCCTGCCCTCCGGCTCGGCAACGTAGATCGCGTGTTCGCCGGGACTCCCCAGTCCCGGATAGTCTGTGAGGGCCACGACATAACCGGCCCGGACGAGCGGAAAAGTCGAGGCGGCGGCGATCAGCGCGGGTCGTGCCGCCGACGGTGCACAGGCATCCTTGAGGCCCGTGGTGCCATGCCCGAACGCGACGATTTTTCGGCCGCCCGGCGGAACCGGAACGTTCTCCTCCGGAGCCAGGATTATCCCGGACACCGGAATGTCGACGCCCGGCGTCGTGTGGGACCGGTACATCACCCGCCACGCCCGGATACCAGTCGGGGCCGGCGCGACCACCTGACTGGACAGAATTTCCCCGCGGGTTCCCGGTGGTAACGATGCACCTCGCTCATCGGGTCCGCCGGCACTGATCGCGGGGGATGATCCGTCGTCGCCGCCAGCCCGCTTTCCGCAGGCCGCGAGGGGCAGCAGCCCGAGCAGGAGCCGGACCGCGAGCAGCGGGGTACGGACCGGACGGGAGGGGCATCGGTGCGCCCCGGCAGGGGTGGCCCCCGCAGCCGGTCGTGTCGGCCTCCCTGACTGCGCTGACTGCGTCGGCCGGGAGCGCGGGGGCCGTGGTGTTAACGCATCCGGCCAGGCCGGCGGGCCACTCGGATCATTCGGGACAACAGGCTGCTGATCCAAGCTTGGCCGCCGATAATGCACGAATTAAGCCTAATGAGGCACATCCGGCCATCGCGTCGGCGGTCCGCCTGGGCCGGCCGGATCTTGACTGGCGGTGGATCGCTTCGCTGGACGATTCGGGCACCTATGATCGGGCACCCATGAGGGACGTACCGGGCGTAACCGGACCTGCCGCAACCTGCCGGGACGTGCCCGGGACGTGCCCGGGACGCCGTGGAGCCACTCTTGCGGGTGCCCGGTGGGAGACGGAAGAGCGATCGATACCCTTACGGTGTCCTCAGGCGGGTGCGGTAGCGGTCCCTCGATGGTTGCCGCGGTCTCACGGACGTGTCCAACCCGTCGTCGAAGCCTGTCGGAGGCCCGCGATAGTGAATGCATTCGCGTCGAACACCCTCGCTCTCGGCCCTGGCGTCCTCAGCGCGGACAGCCTGGCCAAAGCGGGCCTGGCTGTCGTTCTGTTGATCGTCTTCGTGGAGTCCGGCCTACTGGTCGGGTTCTTCCTCCCGGGTGACTCCGTGCTGTTTACCGTGGGTATGCTGATCGCCCGCGACGAGCTTTCCACCCCGCTGCCGGTGGCGGCTGTCCTGATCGGGCTCGCCGCGGTGGCTGGCGACCAAGTCGGCTACCTGATCGGTCGAAGAGCCGGTCCGGCGTTGTTCCGACGCCCCGACTCGCGGCTGTTCAAACAGGAGTACGTCGAGCAGTCGCACGAGTTCTTCGAGAAATACGGGCCGCGGTCCATCATCCTGGCGCGGTTTGTTCCCGTGGTCCGCACCTTCACTCCGGTCATCGCCGGCGTGAGCCGGATGAACTACCGCATCTTCATCACCTACAACATTGTGGGCGGGGTGGTCTGGGGTTGCGGCCTCACGGTTCTGGGTTTTTACCTCGGTAAGATAGATTTTGTACGGAACAACATTGAGCCGATGTTGATTCTAATTGTCGCCGTCTCGGTGCTTCCCATCGCTTTCGAATTCCTCCGGGCCCGCCGTAGGAAGCGGGCCAGGAACGGTGCCGTGCGGGAAGGCTCCGCTGAATTCGGCAGGAGTGCCCCGGTCGCCGAGGAGGCTGCGACCTTCGCGGTACGGCCATGCCGCGGCGGCGGGCGTCACTCGGCTGCTCATCAACGTCAGACCCCGGGACTGAGCGAGACTGATCAGGACTGACCGGGGATGATCAAGACGACCGGGGCTGATTGGGATACCCCGGTGGTCATCGCGGCCGCGCGACGGTTACCTGTGATGCGGCCAAGTCGCGAGGACGGGTCCCGGCGGGCTCCGCACCGATACGGGGGGAGTCGGCGGGACGCCCGCCGGGGGACCCGTCAACCGTATCGGGTCAACGGGTCATTGTCGCCTCTCCTCGTCACCCAAAGGTGGGAACAGTCGCTGGTCGCACACCGAAAGCATCGTTTGTATGACGATCATCTCACTATTGGTGGGTGGTGTTGTGGCCTTGGGGGGCCATCGAGAGATCGCGGCAACCGAGCTGGTCACGGTCGGTGCAGTCTGCTGGTCGGGGTCGCCGTAGCCAGGTCGCCCTCGGTGCAGCCGGGGCGCCGCCGGACTCACGAGGCGTCCGCACTCACAAGGCGTCCGGTCCGCGTTCCCCCGTGCGGACGCGGGCGAGGGCGTCAACAGGAAGAACCCAGATCTTGCCGGCTCCGCTGGCCGCCGATCCGCCCGATCTCCGGATCACCTCGATGACGTCCTCGACGTCGGAGTCCGCGACGACGCATTCGACCCGCACGGCGCTCACCGACTCATCGTGGAAGGTCTGCCCGCGATATGTCTGGGTACGCCACAGTTCGATGCCGAATCCGGTCACCTGGCTGACCGTCATACCCTGAATACCGAAGGTCTCAAGGGCGGTGCGTACGTCATCGATGCGATGTGGACGCAGGATGGCGGTGACCAGTCTCACCGGGACCTCACCAGGTTGTCTGGAACCGCATGCCGACGGCCCGGCGCACCTCCGGGTGAGGTTTCATCGCGGAGAAGCGTAGAGCCGGCAGGTGACGGTTCCGTCTCGGGAATGTCATCGAATGGCGTAACGGAAGGAATGGTAGATGTCCCTGCTCGACCGCGGTACACCCCCCGACCCGTTCGACGTGCTGCCCGCCAAACCGCTGTTCACCGTGACCAGTACGGACCTCGTCGACGGTGGAGTCGTTCCGTCCGATCAGGTGCACACCAGCGCCGGGGGTGCCGACATCTCCCCACAGCTGGCCTGGTTCGGTCAGCCCGCCGAGACCAGGAGTTTCGTCGTCACCTGCTACGACCCGGACGCGCCCACCGGCAGCGGATTCTGGCACTGGGTCCTGGTGGGCATCCCCGCGGCGGTGACCGAGCTTCCCCGCGGCGCGGGCAGCGGCGACTTCACCGGCCTGCCCGTCGGCGCGTATCACGTGCGCAGCGACTGGGGCTCCAAGGCGTATGGCGGGGCCGCGCCGCCGCAGGGCGACGTACCGCACCGGTACATCTTCACCGTCCACGCGGTCGACGTTCCGGAACTAGAGATCAACGACGAGGTCTCACCGGCCGTCGTCGGCTTCAACCTCACCTTCCACACCCTCGCCCGGGCCGTGCTGCGGGTGACCTTCCAACGCTGACGGGGCCGCCCTGCCGGCGCGTCGAGGTCCTCAGGTGCCGCGCCCTCGGCGCGCCGCCCGGGGATCGTCAGCTGGTGGAGCTGGGGCTGGGCTCCACGGGCGGGTAACCGAACCCGCCCGTGAGGCCGGCGGCCCGTGGGACGGCCGGGCCGTCGACGAGCTCCCCGCTCCCGAGCTCCCCGCTCTCGAGTTCCCGGTTGTCGAGGAGTTCGTCGGCCATCCGGCGCAGCCGGCCGGGACCGAGATCCGGCGGGTCCAGCTCGGCCGGATCCAGATCGTCGGGGGTCAGGTTGGTGTCGTCGACCTCGCCGTGCATCTTCGAGCCGTTGAGCACCACGGGGATCTCCAGGTCGCCGACGACGTGCTCGACGTAGAAGGCGCGGGCGCCGATCAGCCACAGGGCGTAGCCCGGGTCGAGCCTGGGGAGCAGGTCGGCGGCGACATCGGTGAGCCCGAGCGCGGCCTGCGTGTCGGCGATCTGATCGGACGCCTGCTTGTAGAGGATCCGGATCGCGGTCTCGGCGAGCAGGCCCTTGGCGATCTCCACCGAGTCCGGCGAGGCGGACAGCAGGTCGGAGATACGGTGGGCAACGATCGCGTTCGCGCATCCCCACTGCCGGGCGAGCTTCTGCTGGGCGGACAGCCGGCGGACGAGGCCGGCGAACCGCATCAGCCGCCAGCACTCGTCGTAGACGACGTAGCGCTGCACGCCGTCCTGGCGCATGAGTGCCGCTTCCATCCACGCCTGCGCGCAGGTCATGATCAGGGCGATCATCTCATCGCTGCCCTGGACCCGCTCCAGGTTCAGCACGGCGATCGGACGGTCGAAGTCCAGCGGGGAGGTGGTAGGCCCGTCGAACAGACCGCCCAGCGCGCCGTGCGTGAGCCGGCGCAGGGTCAGCGTGGCATCCCGGGAGGCGTCGCGCAGCTCGGTCGCGGTCATCGGGAGGTTGACACAGTCCTCCTCGGTCGGATCCGTCATCGCCTCCAGCACGTGCGGCAGGAGCGGGGTTGCCCACCGGTCCGGGGACGCCCCGGTGATCTGCCGGGTCACGACGTCGAGAGCCAGGTCGACCGCGGTGTGCTCGGCCGGGGTGAGCGGTACCCCCTTCGCCGTCTCGATCAGGGACGACAGGAGTGCCGAACGAGCCCGCTTCACCTCACGGGCCCAGTCCTCGTCGGCGATGCCCATCGGACGGGGTGGGGCGTCGAGCGGGTTCAGCCGGGTGGCCATGCCGGGCCCGATGTAGGTGGGCTCACAGCCGAGGCGCCGAGCCAGCCGCGTGTACTCGCCCTTCGGGTCACAGGGTACGGCGGCCTGGTAGCCGAATGCCGCCCCCCGCGAGATCAGCGTCTTCAGCAGCGCCGACTTGCGGGAGCCGACCGCGCCGAACACGGCGAAGTTCGGATTCTCGATGACCTGCTGGCGGTACAGCTCGAAGACGTCGAAGTCGAACGAGTTCCCCGACCAAACGTGCCGACCGATGTACATGCCGGGCGCGGCCAAGCCGGAGTCGACGACGAACGGGTAGATGCCGGCGATCTGTGCCGTCGTCTCCATGTGCGCGGGAAGCCGCAGCTTGTGGAACGTCCGCCCGCCGAACGGCCCGAACAGCCGCGGCGGCTGTGCGCCCCGGCGCAGGGCTAGCTGGGCCCGGCGCATCGCCGCCTTCTCGGTGGCCGCCGCGGCCCGTTCCGTGCGCCGGCTGCGCCGGGGGGGCTCCGCGACTATGTGTCCCTCGCGCCGCCACCGCGGACCGCCGCCGAGGTCCACATAGCCCTCGGCGTCGCGTCCCGGGTCGTGGGACGTGGCCTCGTAGGCCGCCGCCTCGTAGCCGTCGGGGTCGTAACCGGCCTCGTCGTAGCTGGGCGGGTCGTCGAAGTCGCCGTCGCCGAAGTCGTCGAAGTCGCCGTCGACGCCCTCGTCGCCGGGGCCGCCCGGGCCGCCGGGGCTGCTGTCGGCACGCTCGGGGCGACCGGCCACGGCTCCACCGGCCGGATAGCCAGCCGGCACGTAACCGCCCACCGCATGGCCGTTGCCCGCATAGCCGCCGGTCGGGTATCCGCCGGTCGGGACCGGGTACCCGCGGGCCGAGGCGTCGTCGTGTGCTGAGCTCAAGAAACCCCCACCGCCAACGGTAGTGCTCCGACGCTGAAGCCCTGATCCTGCTCGCCGACGAGACGCACCATCTCCAACCGGCTGCGTGAGGCCAGCGTTTCGGCCTCACCGCAGGCATCGGCGAGCCCGTCGAGGTCGTCGGCGGAGACCGTGACGAAGCCGTGGAAGCGGAAGGCGCCGAATCCGGCGATCAGCTCCTGCTCGCGGCGTTCGACCTCGTCGGCCTCAGCCACGTCGCGCTGGGTGGTGACCTTCCCGACCTTGTCCCGCATCTGCTGTTCACCGAGGTGTGCCATCCGCCGTCGGTTTACCGCCTTCTCCGCCTTCCGGCCAGGCAGCGGCTCGACCACCAGTGAAACCGTCCGCCGACAGGTCGTCTCCATCAGCAGCGGAGCGAGGAACGCGGCAGGGGAGGGCACACGCGGCCAGCCATTGATCCAGTATGTCGTGTGGAAGCCGGAGTCGGTGCGGTAGTGGTCCCAGGCGGTGACGGTCCGGACCGGGCCCGCGACCGCCGGGTCGATGCCGGACGCCAACCCCTTCAGGCCCCCGGCGAGGTCCGTACTCGCACCACCCCGCGCGTCAATCATCTCGATCGAGTACGGATCGTAGGTGGTGCGGATGACCGCGGCGAGCGCCCGTGGCGGCAGCCATCCGACCGTGTTGATGGATGCACGGGCGAGAGCCGCCTCCATCGTGCGCAGTTCGCCGAGCAGGACGGCGCAGGCCGCCTGGTCACCGCCCCCGGCCCGCTGGATCGCGCGCCGGGCGTCCCTGGCCCGAAGCTGAAACGAGAGGTAGGTCTCGTGTCGCTGCGCCACCGGGCCCGCCGCGTCGATGACCTGCTGGTAGGCGTCGGCGGCCCAAGAGTCGTCGTGATGCCCGCGGACCCGCCAGTGCCGCTGAAGCTGGTCGCCGGAGTCGGGCAGCGTGCGTTCCAACCACTGGATGCGCGACAGTTTGCCGCCCCCGGCGGTCAGCCCGGCCAGCAGTTCCCCCCAGGCGTCCACCCTGGCCTGCTGGTCACCGGACTCCAGCAGGGCGAACTGGCTACCCTGCACCTGCAGGACGGCGGTGTAGGTCTGCTGCTTGGCATCCTTTACCACCGCCACGTACCGGCCGCCGCCGACCGGTACGGACAACATCACCAGCGACGACAGCGGCCCCGGAAGGACCGTTCGGCTGAGCTGGTCCTCCCCGGCACCCAGCCGGAAGAACGCGCCACGGAACACCGTTTCGCCCGTCACCTTCTGCATCGTGAAGCCGAAGAGGATCGGCACCCACTGGTCGAGATTACGATCCTCCACCCGGACGAACGCAACAAATAGGAGCATTACTCCCATCAGTACCCAGAGTGGGATGAACAGGCGTGGAGAGCGAAGTGCCCCGAGCACGCACAGCATCACGCCGATCATCAGGCCGAGCTGCGGCCAGCGCATGCCCAGCATGACTCCGCCGCGTTCCAGCGGTCCGAAGCGGTAACTGCGTTCCGCGATCATCGGCTACCTCGCTACCTCGCTACCTCGCTACCTCGCTACCTCGCTACCTCGCCACTCAACTACTCACGTGCCGCCGGTGCGGGACGGCGGCACCGCCGCCGTCATCTTCGGAGGCCGGGACGCCGACGGGGGCACGGGTACCCGCGTCGTGGCCTGACCGGGCCCGCGTGCCCCGCCCGTGACGGAACCCGGGCGCATCGTCCTCGTGGCGCCGACCGGCCTGGAATTGCTGCCGACCGTGACCGTCGCCCTGGTGGGGGTGGCGGCTCTTGCCGGTTGCCGGGTACTGCCACCGCCGGCCCGGGGCCGGCCGGCCGTCGAGCCGCGCACCGCGGCCGTGGCGGCACCCGTCCGGGAGGACGTGCCCGCCGGAGCGCCGAGGC
>NZ_CDWTMG010000190.1:0-9490 GCF_977945845.1 Frankia sp. CcMO1 | reverse complement strand
TTTACGGAACGTGGACGCTCTTGGACAGGTGGCGGCGTGGCCGGTCGAGACCGTCGCGGTCGCGGTGATGGGTCGGGCGGACGAGGCGGTCGGACCGGGTGCGGGGTCCGGGTGGCCGGACGCAGCGGTGACCCCGCGGGTCCGGGAGGTGACGCGGACCGGACCACTCGATCACCCCTTCCGGCTGGCCTCGGTGTCGAAGCTGCTCAGCGCCTATGCGGTCCTGATCGCCGTGGAGGAGGGCGCGATCGGGCTTGACGATCCCGCCGGACCCCCCAGGTCCACCGTGGCTCATCTACTCGCCCACACCTCCGGGCTCGCGTTCTCGGGGACCCGCACATTGGCCCCCCCGGGCACCCATCGCATCTACTCCAACACCGGGTTCGAGCGGCTGGGGGAGGCGCTGGAGAAGGCGACCACCATCGCCTTCGCCGACTACCTCGCCCAGGCGGTCTTCGAGCCCCTCGGGATGCACGGTGCCCGGCTGACGGGATCCCCGGCCTCCGGCGTGACGGCGACGCTTGCCGACATGCGACGCTTCGCTGCCGAGCTCCTCGCCCCGACGCTGATCACCTCCGCGACGTTCGCCACGGCCATCTCGGTCGCCTTTCCCGGACTTGCCGGCGTGTTGCCGGGTTTCGGCCAGCAGACCCCCAACGACTGGGGACTCGGCTTCGAGATCCGCGGCAACAAGCACCCGCACTGGACGGGCAGCTCCAACGCGCCGTCGACCTTCGGCCACTTCGGGCAGAGCGGGACCTTCCTGTGGGTGGATCCCGTCGCCCGCCTCGCATGTGTGACTCTTTGTGATCGTGATTTTGGCGAGTGGGCCCAGCGAGCCTGGCCACCGCTGGCGGACGCGATCCTGGCGCAGGCCCCCTCGTGGTCCGCAAACCGCTCGGCGTGACGTGCGAGAAAGGGCGGGGGCGGCGCGGCCGTCAGTGACCGTTTCCGGTCGGATGCCGGTTTCTTCCGAGGGCATTGTCAGCTTTTGGTCATGATCTGGAATCCAGATCTCCTTCCCATGGTCTGCGCGGGACGGCCGTGGCTCATGGGCCATGATGTCGGCATGTTTCCTCGGCGAGACCGATCCCGACGGCCGGTTCCTCACCCGGCGCAGGCAGGCATGGATACGCAGAGTAGCGAGCGTCGCTGCTTTCGTCGGGGAGCCGGTCCCGCATGACTGAGGGGGTGAACGGTCATACCGTCCAGGTTGTCCCGGCCGTTGATCCCGGTGAATCGGTTGTTCCGGTTGATCCGGTTGATCCGGTCGATTCCGCGGGTCGGGTGGACATCGGCGTGGCGATCGGCATCCCCGAGCCGTACCGCACAGAGCTTCAGGACTGGCGGGAGCGACTCGGCGATCCGAACGCAGCCCTCATCGTCCCGCACGTCACCCTGCTGGGTCCGACCTCCGTCGGGCTCGTGGACCTGCCCGTGATCGAGCGCCACCTCGCGCGGGCGGCGCGGGCGAACTCCCCGTTCACCATCCGCCTGCGGGGGATCCGGCACGTTCCGGCCGCTGTCCCCGGTCGTGTTCGTCGCCCTCGCCATGGGTATCCTCCGGTGCGAGAAACTGGCGGCGGTGGTGCGGTCCGGTCCTCTCGACCGGCCGCTCAGCTTCGCCTACCATCCGCACGTCACCGTCGCGCACGACCTCGCCGAGGACGCGTTGGACCGCGCCTTCGATGCGCTCGCCGAATATCAGGCGCAGTTCGAAGTCAACGGGTTCGGGCTGTATGAAAGAGGCGCCGACCTGCGCTGGCGGCAACTACGCTTCTTCCCGTTCGGTCGCCCTGCGCGTGGGCCGGAACCGGTGGGCGGCGGGGGGCGACGCGCCACACTCGGATCTCGGGAGTAAGCGCGCGTCGCCGGGGGGACAGTAACGAATGTGGCGGGACCTCGTCAGGCGGTACGGGCCAGTGTCGGGACGGTTTCCGGCACCGCTGTGGCAGTACGCCGGAAACGTCCGTTTCTCGATCACCTCATCCGGGCATATTCCCGCTACACAGCCGACGGCGGTGATCGTCTCGCGGCGTCGGCGACCTACTTTGCGTTCCTGTCGTTCTTCCCGCTGGTCGCGCTGGCCTTCGCGGTCACCGGCTTCGTCGTGGACGCGTACCCCGATGTGCAGGAGAGCCTGACCCGGCAGATCAACGACTATCTTCCGGGCTTGGCGGACAAGCTCGACGTTGCCTCGATTGGCAACGCCAAGGTCGGCGTGGGCATTATCGGTCTTGCCGGCCTCCTGCTCGCCGGACTCGCGTGGATCGACGCGCTGCGGGGTGCCATCCGTCTCGTATGGCACCAGGACATCGACGTTGGCAACATCATCACCCGGCGGCTGCGGGATGTCACGGTGCTCGCGGGACTGGGGCTGACTCTGTTGGCCTCACTCGTCGTGACCAGCCTCTCGACCTCGGCCACCGGGTCATTCCTGAGCTGGATCGGATTGTCCGGCAGCACCGCCGCGGCCTGGGTGACCGGCCTGCTGGCCCTGCTCGTCGTCCTCGCGATCGACACCGCGGTTTTCCTCTATCTGTTCTGGCGGCTGCCGCAGCAGACCGACCGGGTGCGGACGGTCCGGGGTGCGGTGCTCGGCGCCGTCGGAGTCGAGATCCTCAAGATCGTCGGCACCTGGCTGGTCGGGCAGACCATGAGCAATCCGGTGTACGGTACGTTCGCGGTGATCGTCGGGTTGCTCATCTGGATCAACATCGTCATGCGATGGACGCTGTTCGTCGCGGCCTGGACCGTGACGGCGCCCTACAACTCCGACGTCTTCCCCTCCGGTTCGGCAGCCCGGCATTCCGTCGCCGAGGCGGCCGACCACGCGGCGGCGGGGAGCGCGGGTGCGGCAGGCGCGGGCGCGGGATCCGCGGGGCCGGCGTCCTACCGGTCGAGCGGCTCGCCGAACCCGGAGGCCTCCCGCCGCCCGGTGTCCGGCTCCCAGACCGGCTCGACGCCGCTCGAGCCGGCTTCACCCGACTCGTCATCGGCGAAGCCATCCTTGGCCGGACCGCTGCGGGTGGCGTCGGAGGGCAGCCCGCGTGGCACGGTGCCCATCCCCGCCCGGGTACGGGCACTCCTGCGCCGCCGCATACCCTCGGGGACATCCAGCAGGTCGGACTGATCAGGTCCGGCCGCCGGCCTCAGCCTCACGGACACGTGTCCATCGCGCGGTGCGGGCGGCCGACCCGACGGGCGCTCGACGTCCCGGAGGCCCGCCGCCGCGTGCCGCCGCCGGTGCTGGCGCCGACGCACTCGGGCGGCTCGACGGGTGAGCGCGGTGAGCAGGCATGCCACGACGGTGCAGCCGATCGCGATCCAGGTTATCGGGCCGATGCCGCTGCCAGGATCGCCCGCGCGGGCGACTCCGTGCCGCGAGGAGGCTGTTGCCGCGCCGGCGGTTGGCACGATCCCTGGACCCGCCGGGCTGACGGAGGGCCGGTCTCCCGCGGGCCCGCTCGACGCCGGCGCCGTCGCCCTGGGGTTCGCGAGATACCCGACCGGGGTGACCGTGTCGGCGTGCGCGAAACCCCAGTCGAGCAGCGCGCGTGCGTCCTTGCCGTAGGCGGGAGCCGTCCGCAGCAGGGCGACGATGAGGGTGTGGCCGTCGCGGGTGGCCGCGCCGACGAACGTCGCGCCGGCCGCGATGGTGTAGCCGTTCTTCACCCCGATAGCCCCCTCGTAGGAACGCAGCAGGGCGTTGTGGTTCTGGATCTCGAAGCGGGTACCCCCCCGGCCGGCGAGCGAGGCGCGCGGGATCGTCAGGTAGCTCCGCACCGTCGGGTTGTCCAACGCCGCCCGACCGAGCACGGCTAGGTCGTGCACACTGGTGACCTGGCCCGGACTGTCCAGCCCGGTCGGGTCACCGGCGATGGTGTCCGTCGCGCCGAGCGACCTGGCCAGAGCGTTCATCCGCTGCAGCACGGCGGGGGTTCCCCCACTCGCCTGGACCAGGGCCATGGTCGCGTCGTTTCCGCTGGAGATCAGCATGGCAGTCGCCAGGTCACGGACGGTGTATCCGACCCCCGGCACGAGACCGACCTTCGTGCCGTCCACCCGAGGGGCGTTCTCGTCGACCGTCACGACCCGGTCCGGCGGCAGGCCGGGCAGCACGGTCAGCGCGGTAAGGATTTTCATCGTGCTGGCCGGGAGATCCTGGGCGTGGGGGCGGTAGGCGGCGAGGATGGCGCCGCTTCCCGCGTCCGCGACAAGCCACTCAGCCGCCGTGAGACCGGCCGTGAGACCGGCCGGGGGAGCGGAGTCGGAGGCGGCGGTGGGTGCCGGTGCGGCGAGTGGGACGGCCGCGGCCGCCGGAACGATCTTCAGGAACGGGGCGAGAATCGCTCCGAGGACCGCCACGGCCACCAGCGCCCGCCCGAGGCTTCCGCGGAGGCGACGCGGGTCATGCCGGGGCGGACAGGGGACACGCACCTGTCGAACGCTACTGGGTTGCCCCGTTCCGCAGAAGGGTGGTCACGGCCCGTGTCGCGAGTGGGTGTTTCCTGTGGAGGAATCCACTGGTTGCGGCTTTCCCATTGAATGCCAGGAGGAGCCCGTATGGGCAGAGAGGCTATGGTGCCCGTGTGTTGTGAATCCTCTGTTCTTGAGGTGCGTCGTCGCGCTGGCCTCCCGGGTGGGGTCGTCGAGCGTGGTCTCCGGGGTGGGACCGGTGGCGATGGTCGGCGTCGTCTTCCTGTCGGGACCGCCGTTTTCGCGGTTCCCGGTGCGGGTGGCATACCCGGCGTCCGTGGAGCGAGGGAGGATGCCGGTCGTGCTCACACCCGTGGTGTTCCTGCGCTTGTGGTGCTTGGGCCGCCGGGGGCGTTCCGGATTCCCGGCATTCGGCTTGCCCGTGGCGGGTGGGTCCTCGGTCTCGGGGTCGCTCGTTTCCCGGAGGCCACCACCGGCCGTGGACGCCGGCCCGCCGTGCCGTGACGGCGATCGTGCCGCGGTTGGCTTCCGTTCATCCGACGCCGTCTGGTGCGGAACGCGAACCGCGTCCCGAACCAGGCTCTCGATGTCGCCGCGAAGAGATTCGAGTTGGCCGGCCAGCTCGCCGCGCACGTACTGCCGGGTCGCCGCATCGCTCTGGGCAAGCCGGAGCGCGGCGATCTCACGCGCGAGAAACTCGGTGTCTTCCCGCATACGTACAGCGACCGCCCGATCTTCGGCCAGCGAGGCACGGTCACGGTCGTCCTGTCGGTTCTGGGCGAGCAGGATCAACGGCGCCGCGTAGGCGGCCTGGGTCGAGAAGGCCAGGTTCAGCAGGATGAAAGGGTAGGGATCCCACCGCAGCAGCGGTAGCGCGATGTTCAAGGCTATCCAGACGATCACGATACAGGTCTGAATGGCGAGGTACCGCCCGGTTCCCAGGAAACGGGCGATGGCCTCCGCGAAGCGACTGACCGATTCCCGGTCCATGCCCCGGGGGATCAGTGTGACCCGGCCGGAAGCGGGCAGGTCGAGACGCTCGGTGCAGGCACCACGACGTCCCGCGGCCCGTGATGTTGAGATGCTCATGGAAGATCCCCCTCCGCGCGCCCCAGTCACCGCCGGACAGCTGTGAGTGCGCATTCCTCGAGCAGGCCGCGGGCGGCACCGCCACGGCGACCTCTGGTCGACACGACTTCGATCGACCGCACCTGCTTGTGCACTGCTCGCGGCCCATGCGACTGCCGACCCGGACGGATCAGGGAAGCCCGGCCGGGACAGGGTGGATCCGCGCTACCGGCACGAACCGATCGGGCCGGGAGATCGCGGTGACCATCGACTCCCGAGCCGGAGACGCCGTCGCCGACGGCACGGCTGCACCGGACAGGAGGGCCGTGCGTCCGAACAGGCCGGACTTCCGAACAGTGCCCCGGGCGTCGTCTACCCGGGTTCCGTGGACGCGGGCCGGGCGCGACGGTGCGCGCTCATCGGCCCGGGATTCAGCGATGGCTGACGTCCACGAGCAGGAAGCGGCCTTTACTGGAGCACCCGCCAGGACTCACAGCGGCCACCTCCTCGCGCTGGTCCTCCGTAGAGGATTTTTCGGGGGCTTGTCAAGGATAACCGCCGGAGTTGTTCCCTAACCCACTGGGGCACCCGTGATATCGGTCGCGATGACGTCACCCGAAGCGGGGACCGTCACCGTGGCGCGGGTGGCGCGGGTCCCGGCGCGGGCGCGGGCGTCCCACTCCTCGGCGGGCCGCGCGCTCGCCTCGGCCAGGGTCTGCCAGAACGCCGAAGGAGCATCGGCGAGCGCGGCAAGGCGCAGCCTTCGCAACAGCATTCCCTCGTCTGGTTCGATCCGGCGCCCCCGGATGTCGTCGGCCCCCTCCATCGCTCCCTCCCGCCATCCCGCCGTCTTGCCCGTCTTGCCCGCCGACCTGGCCGGCCCGCCCACCTTGCCCGCCTTGCGTATCCCTTGCGCATCCTCCGTGTCGGTGCCGCCCGTGACCAGACCGTCGTCCGGGAGAGGTCGGTGTTGTGCGGGACAGGCCGGTGTTGCGCGTAATCGGTTCGACCTTTACCGCAAAGTGCTCCCGGGCAGTGGGGGAAGCGCGGATACTGATCAAAGCGGCGGGACGGCGGAGGAGTCGCGCGAGATGATCTATCGTGGGTAGGCCCGTCTCGTTGATCGTGCGGCATGACGGGCCTTCGTGGTCAGCCTGGTCCCCGCAGTGCCCAGGACTGGCGATGGCCCAGCCGTCCGCCGCGGAGCTGCGGGCCGCGTTGCCCGACGTCCTCGCGTGGTACTTCGGTGAGGACACCGACACCGACGCGCAGATCCACGTCGAGCGGAGGCTGTGCGGTGGCGTCGTCGTCCGGATCGCCCAGGATGCGCAGCTGTGGGAACGTCAGCTGGTCGCCGACCGGCTGGGCGAGGCCTTGGCCGCCGGGGACCAGGCGGCGCGGCTGCGTGCGGCCCCGGGTAACGCAGCCGGTGAGGTGATCTATGTCTGCGCGCTGCAGTCGGACCGCGTCTCCTGGCTGACGGGCCAGCTGGAGGACGAGAACGACGCGGTCGTGGCCATCCTCCCGGTGGCCGAGACGATGCTGTGGACCATGCGGTTCGGAGCGGCCCACAGCGGGGCCGGGGAATTGGTCCAGCCGCCCGCCTACCGCCCTGAGACAACGTTCAGCGAGGTGATGCGGACCTTCGCCGGGCCGCTCCAGCACCTGCGGGCGTGAGCCGCGGGACATCGAAGGCCATGGTCGTCGGATCGTGGTTCCTGATCGCGGCCGGTGTCTGAACGTAGGGTAGCTGGCCGAATTTGTAAAATATTCACTTATGGCCTAGGTGCTGTGGCGGTTGCGGCGGTCGTGACAACAGGAGGGTGGGCACTCGGCTTCGGCCGCGGATCCATTCTTCGACACCGCCGTCGAGGTGCCCGGCGACACGCAGCAGATCATGGTGGAGGGCCGCGAGTGGTCGGTTGTGGATTGGTGCGTGGTGCGCGACGCGGTTGCGGAGCCGAACGAGGCTGTCGACGGGGTTGTAGATCCGGGTCCGTTGTGCCGGGCGAAGGTTCGGGAACGCGCGGCGGAGTGCGGGAGTCCACAGGGTTCCCTCGTATCGCCTGGTCAGGAGGTAGCGCCAGAAGCCGAACGTCAGCTCGGCAATCATCCGACCAGGCGTGATGACCTTCCCGTCGCGCCGCAACCTGACGTAGGCGTCGGCGATGTCCTGCCGTCGATGGGCTTCGAGGATGCCGGCCGGGTCGTCGTACCACTGGCCGGGCCTTCGCTGGCGCTGATGCCAGAGAGTGAGCTGGTCGTGCAGGGCGTTGCGCAGGACGATCTCGAAGAGCCCGAGGACCTCGTGGAACGCGGCGCTGATGCTGCTGTTCCACTCGTACAGGGCCACTGCCCGCTCGAGGTCGTGGTTGCAGGCCCGTTCGTACGGATCGAGGCGTTCGGCGCTCAGCCTGCGCCGGAGCTGGACCGCGAGGGCGTGCGACGGGGTCACGGCGTTCGACATCGGGTTACCGGTCTTCTAGACTTTCGAGGTGGACACCCCGGATGGCCTCTACCGCTCAGGCGGCATGCCCCGGGGTTTTGTCTGTCCGCCCACCTTAGGAGTCGAAATGAAATAACTTGCGCGTTTCGAACCCTCCACAGGCCTGCGACCTGCGATGATGCTCTCGATCGCGTATTTGTTACTTCATTACGTCCCCTTAGGGCGATCTACGTGGCCGAACTCGCGCCCCCACACGAAGACCGCGGCTCGCTGCCGGTGGGGTGACTGGAGTCGAAGCGCGCGTCCTGGTTCCTGATCGCGGTGGGTGTGTGGACGTGGGCCATCTGGCCAAACTTGTAGAACATTCACTTATGACCTAGGTACTCCCCGGGGCCGGGAGTGGTCTTGCGTCTCTCGTGTGTACCCGGGCCGTTAGAGATCGTTTCCGCTCGTATGGTCGACAGAGGTCTGGTCGATCATGTCGAGGGGGTGACGGTGAGCGATTCGCCAGGAGTGGTAGGGACGGCTAGGCTGATCTCCATGGAGCGAGCGGCGCGGCTGACGGCTGTCGTCACGCATGAGGGCGACTGGTGCGTGGCACGGGCTCTGGAGGCCGAGGTGACCAGCCAGGGAGCCAGCGTCGAGGAGTCGCTGGCAAATCTTCGCGAGGCGCTGGAGCTGTACTTCGAGGACCAGCCGTTCCCCGTGACCGCTGCGGACGGTCCCATCGTCGCTCCGCTGGACATCCGCCTGTCGGCGTGACGCCCGCGCTGCCTCGGGTCTCCGGGGCGAAGGTGGTGAAGGCTCTGGGGCGTGCCGGCTTCGAGGAGGTCGCCACGCGTGGCTCGCACTGCAAGCTGAGGCACAAGGAGAACGCCCGGGTCGTGATCGTTCCGCTTCACCGGGAGCTGGCGACGGGCACGCTCGCCTCTGTTCTGCGTCAGGCGGGCATCGAGGCGGAGGAACTTAGGACGTTGCTCACCTGAGCTGCGCGTGGTTCTGGGTGCAAGCTGGGTGGGCGACTCTGTCGAAGCGTGTTTCCTGGTTCCTGATCGCGGTGGGTGTGTGGACGTGGGCGATCTGGCCAAATTTCCTTCGGAACGTGTGGAAGGATGATCGTTCCTGGGACGACGGCCCGACCGGCTTCTTCACGGTGCACTTGGTCCTGACCGTCGTCTCCCTCGTAATCGGTTCCGTCGTTGGCTGGCTCGGCATCCGCGGCGCACGCGCCGTCCGCCATGGCGATACCGGTGATGATGCCTCATCCAGGAAACTGATCAATTCGGGTCGTTGACATGCTGAAAGCGGCGGTAGTCTTCGAAACCGCTCCATGTCATGATCGGCTCTACGCCGTGTGATCCTCCTGGCTTCAGAGCATGCCCAGCCGCGGAGCCATGCCACCAGCGTGGCACGGCTACGGACCAGTTTCGCAGATCAGATACCAGGGATGACGGGCCATGGTCATCTCGCCGCCTCCGAACTCGCCGATACCACGCCGCGGACCATGCGGGCAGAGGGGCCGCGACGTAACGGTCG
>NZ_CDWTMG010000189.1:0-9498 GCF_977945845.1 Frankia sp. CcMO1 | reverse complement strand
GCTATGCCCGGGTGGCACCCGTCACGCGTACCAGCCGGCGTAGATGGTCGCTGTAGACCGCATCGAGCCCGTATCCGGCTAGCCGGGTCAGTGTGGTTGTTCGTTGCGCATCCCACCCGAACACGGCGATACCCAGGTTGTGGAGAACACCGACGATGCCGGCCCGGGGCGGGGTCCATTCACGCGCGCGCAGGTTGAGGGCGGTGACTCCGACGGCCCGGAGTTCATCGCCGTACGCGGTCATTCCGCCACCGGCGACGATATCGCGGATCGACGTCGAGTTCACCAGCCGGACATCGTCATCCAGCGGTCGGTATTTCGCGAGGTCCGTGAGCCCGCCGCACAGCCACAGCCGCCTCGCCGCCTCGCCGCCACCGGCCTCGCGGGCGACGGCGGCGACGGCCGCAGCCGCGTCCGCCCAACTGCCTGGCGGGCCCTTCAGGTCAAGACTGAACTCGAAGGACGTACCCAGCTCCGCGTAGAACTCCGCGAGGGTCGGCAGCCACCCCGGCAGGCGGTCGGCGGTCAGGTCGGGAATCCGCCGACGCCGCCCGGGCGGGCCGAACACACCGTCATGATGCAGGACCGGAACGCCGTCGGCGGTGAGCCAGACGTCCGACTCCAGCCCACTCGCCCCGCCGGCCAGGGCACGACGGAACGCGGGCAGGGAGTTCTCCCGCTGGCCGGGGGCGGGAGAACCACGATGCGCAAAACCGATCATGAAGAGCCGTTGAACGACTGCAGCGCGACGTCGTGGAGATGCCCGTTGGTGGTGAGCACCGTGCCGTGTCCCGGTCCCCGGCGTCCGCCCAGGTCGGTGAACCGGCCGCCGGCCTCCTCGACGATGACCTGGAGCGCGGCCATGTCCCAGAGCGACACCTCGGGTTCGCAGGCGAGGTCCACGGCGCCCTCGGCCACCATCATGTGTGACCAGAAGTCGCCGTAGGCGCGGGTCCGCCAGACCTGGCCGGCGAGGTGGAGGAACTCCTCCAGCCGGTCGGCGGTCTGCCAGCCCTCGACGGAGGCGAAGGACAGGAAGGCGTCACCCAGGCTGGTGACCGAGGAGACCTTCAGGGCACGGGTGTCGCCGGTGGCGTCGCGAGTGAAGGCACCGGTGCCCCGGGCTCCCCACCACCGTCGGCTCATCGCCGGGGCGCTCGCGACCCCGACGACCATCTCGTCGTCCACCTCGAGCCCGAGCAGGGTGCCCCAGACGGGCACGCCGCGCACGAAGTTCTTGGTGCCGTCGACGGGGTCCAGGATCCAGCGCCGGCGGGCGCCCGATCCGACGAGACCCTCCTCCTCGCCGAGCACGGCGTCGCCCGGCCGGGCCACAGCGAGCCGTTCGCGGATCATGGACTCGACGGCGGTGTCGGCGTCGGAGACCGGGGTGTTGTCCGGCTTCGACTCGACATGCAGGTCTACTGCCTGGAATCGGGAAAGAGTGATCCGGTCGGCGGCGTCCGCGAGGCTGAGCGCGAGGGCCAGATCGTCGGCGATGGCGACGGTGTCGGAGTCCGCGGTCGGTTCGATGCTCACGGAGGTGGGGTTAGGCGGGGTCACGCCTGCGAGACTACGAGCTGAGCCCCACCGCGCGTCGGTGGTCCCGGGCGGCGGGCACCGGGTGGCGGGGTGAGTGTGACTAATCTCCCGATCTATTGCGATCAAGGCGATGCTCCGCGGGCGCCGAGCAGCCGGCGCAGGCTCGCCAGCCGGGCAGCGTCGGCATGGCCGTCCCGCACCGCCGAGTCCAGGGCGCAGTCGGGGGACGGCGCCAGGTGCTCGCATCCGGGCTGACAGTGCGCGGCGGCCGCGGCGAGGTCCTCGAAGGCCCGCAGCACCCGCTCCGGGGACACCGCGCCGAGCCCGAACGACCGGACACCCGGGGTGTCTACAACAGTGCCCCCCTGGGGCAGCAGCAGTGCGACAGCGGCCGACGAGGTGTGCCGGCCGCGGCCGGTCACGGCGTTGACCTCGCCGATCGCCCGGTCCGCCGCCGGCACTAGCCGGTTCACCAGGGTGGACTTGCCGACCCCGCTGTGCCCGAACAGCACACTGACCCGATTGGTCAGCAGCTCCAGCAGCGCGTGCAGGTCCCCACCGGGGCGCGTGGTCACGACGGGGAGCCCGAGCGGGCGGTACAGCTCGACCAGCGGTGCCGGATCCGCGAGATCCGTCTTGGTCAGGCACAGGACCGGGGAGAGCCCGCCGTCGTAGGCGGCGACCAGGCACCGGTCGATCAGGCCGGGCCGCGGCGGCGGATCGGTGACCGCGCAGACGATGACCAGGACGTCGGCGTTCGCGACGATCGGGCGTTCCACCGGATCGCTGTCGTCGGGGGTGCGCCGCAGGACGCTCGTGCGTTCCTCGCGGCGGACGATGCGCGCCAGGAGGCCCGCCGCCCCGGAGACATCCCCCACGAGGGCCACCCGGTCACCGACTATCACGGAGGTCCGGCGCATCGACCCACCGCGCACGGCCGCGACCAGACGGTCGGCCATCGCGTCGAGTCGGCAGGTGTACCGGCCGCGGTCGACACCCACCACTACCGCCACAACCGCCTCGGCATGGTCGGGCCGGTCCCGGGTCCGGGGGCGCGATCCCCGGCCCGGCCGGACCCGGACGTCGTCCTCGTCCAGCTCGCGGGCCATCGGACTAGCCGCCGGCGCCGTCGGTCGGACCCGGGGGGCCGCCGGCCCGGCCCGGGGGGCGTCGCGTCGCGCCGCTCATCGGGCCAGCATCGCCGTCCACATCCGGGGGAAGTCCGGCACCGTCTTGCCGGTCGTCGCGATGTCGTCGATGACGATCCCGGGCACCACGAGGCCGACCACCGCGTAGGCCATCGCCAGCCGGTGATCGGCGTGCGGGTCGAGCCGGGCGCCGTGCAGGGGCGCCGGACTGATCGCCAGCCCGTCGTCGGTGACGGTGACCCGTGCGCCCAGGCGACCGAGTTCGAGGGCCAGGGCGGCCAGCCGGTCGGTCTCCTGCAGCCGCAGGTGCGCGATGCCCCGTAGCCGTGACGGCGAGTCGGCGAGCACGGCGAGCGCGGTCAGCGTCGGAGCGGCCTCCCCGAAGTCGGACAGATCGACGTCGATCCCGTGGACGGCGCCGCCACCGGTGATCTCCAGGCCCGCCGGCGTGCGCCGGGCCGTGCCTCCCATCGCCACCAGCAGATCGGGCAGCAGCCGGCCGGGCTGCTCGGTCGACTCCGGCCAGTCCGGGATCACCACCCGCCCGCCGGTGGCGACCGCCGCCGCGAGGAAGGCCGCCGCGCTGTTCATGTCCGGTTCGATGGTCCGGTCCGCGGCGGTCGGCCTGCCCGGTTCGACGCGCCAGCGCCGGGTGCCCGCCACCGGGCCGGCTGCGGGGGAGCGCACGGCGTCGACCTCGACCGTGGCGCCGGCGGCCCGTAGATCCGCGACGGTCATGTCCAGGTAGGGAGCCGATGGCAGCCGGGACCCGCGGTGGACGACCGTCACCCCGGTGTCGTAGCGCGGGGAGGCGAGGAGCAGCCCCGAGACAAGCTGGCTGGAGTGGGAGGCATCCACGATCACCTCGCCGCCGCGCAGCCGCCCTCGGCCGTGCACGGTAAAGGGCATTCGGTCGCCGTCGATCTCGGCGCCGAGCTCGCGCAGCGCGCCGAGCAGCGGGGTGAGTGGGCGCTCGCGCATCCGCGCGTCTCCGTCAAAGACGACATCGCCGCGGGTCAGCGTGGCCAGCGCCGGGGTGAAGCGCGCCACGGTGCCCGCGTTTCCGCACTCCGCGCGCGCGGCGGGTGCGGCGCTCGGCATCGGGTGGCCGTGGACGACCCAGTCGGGCCCCTCGGTGGATACCTCGGTACCCAACGTCCTCAGCACCCCGGCCATCAGCAGGGTGTCGCGGGAGCGCAGCGCGCCCCGCAGCCGGGAGGTTCCATTCGCCAGCGCGGCGAGCACGAGTGCCCGGTTCGTGCCGGACTTCGAGCCGGGCACCGCGACGACGGCCTCGACCGGTTGCCGTGCGAGTGGAGCCGGCCACGGATCGGACTGCGTTCCGGTGGCTTCGGTACCCGTCAGGATGCTCACCATGACAGCATGCCGGACGACGGCCCGGGTCAACCGCGTCCTCGCGACATGCGCCGGCCGGCACCCGATTCCCGCCGGTCGGGTCGGGTGCCGGTCGGGTCGGGCGGGCGCGGCGGGAGGCCGGGTGGCGACGAGAAGATCCTTTGAGCGTGCCTATCCGTCGTGCGGCGCGGTGGTGGTGGCCGACCTGGTCCGTCGCGGTGAGATCGCCGCGCAGGAGGCCGTCGATGCCGCGTTCGCCCGCCTGCGCGCGGTGGACGGCGTCCTGCGGGCCTTCACCGAGCTCTGGCCGGAGGAAGCCGGGCGCACGGCCAGCGCGGTGCAACGCGCCCTGGCTCGCGGTGCGGACCTGCCCCTCGCCGGCGTGCCCGTCGCCGTCAAGGCAGGGGAGGGCGTCGACGCCCCCGTGACCCAGAAGCTGATCGCGGCGGGAGCGGTCGCGATCGGAATGACCGTGGTACCGGTGCGGGCCGCGCACGTCTGGCAGACCTGGGGCCACACCAGCCGTGGCCCGACCGTCAACCCGTGGCGGGTCGACCGCGTCCCGGGCGGATCGTCGGCCGGCTCGGCCGCGGCGGTGGCGGCGGGGATCGTCCCGCTCGCCACGGCCAGCGACGGCGCCGGCTCCACCCGCCTCCCGGCGGCCTGGTGTGGAGTGGTCGGCCTCAAACCCACGAACGGACGGCTGCCTACCCGGAACCCGGCCGGGTTCACCGTGCCCGGTCCGATCACCCGGACGGTCGCGGACGCCCAGGCCTGGCTGGAGGTGGTCCTCGGCGACCCCGGGTCGCGCCCCGCGGCCGGCCCGCGCGGCGCGGATCGCGTGCCGGGTGCCGCCTGGTCAGCGACGCTCGGATTCGCCACCCCCGAGCCGGAGGTGGTGGCGGTCAGCCGCGCCGCCGCCGAGCGTCTCGTCCGCGCCGGTGCGCTGACCTGGCGTGCGGTCCCCGTCGAGCTGGAGGATCCGGAGGAGGCGTGGACGGCGCTGCGGGCGACCACCGCGGCCACGGCCACCGCGGTCACGACGGCCACTGCCCCGGTGGACCGCGGCCGCCGTGACCGGAGCAGCGCGGCGTCGCGGGAGGACAACGACGCCCGGCTCGCGGCCATCCTGGCCCGGGTCGATCTGATCATCACGCCCACTACGCCGAACCGGCCGCATCCGCACAGCGGCCCAGGCCAGACCCGGAGTGTGAGCCTCACCTGGGCGTTCAACCTCAGCGGCCACCCCGCGGTGAGCGTCCCCGCCGGATTCACCGACGACGGCTGCCCGGTTGGCCTCCAGATCGTCGGCCGGCACGGGGACGAGGCCCGGCTCCTGGGAATCGCGGCCGCCCTCGAACGCCTCGCCCCCTGGCCCGCATGGACCGACCGTCGCGCCGGATTTTAGGCGGACCGGCGGGCCGAGGCGATGAGATGGATGCCGATGGACTCACCCTCACGCTCGGCGGAGAGTTCCACCTCCGTGCGTACCAGGGTGGGGAAGCACGAGACGTCCTCGGCGACCGCACGCTTGACCGCCTCTGCGGAGAGCACGGTGCGCGGGCGGATCCAGTCCACGTCGAGCCCTGCGCTGGTCAGCAGCGCCCGAAGTTCCTCAGGCCAGAAACACCGGGTGATCGTTCCGTCTTCCGCCGGCACGAGCACCACGTCCGCCCGCGGGACGTCGGACAGCTCCGCCCAGCGGTGCTGTTCGGCGAGCCGGGCGAGCCCGAGCAGCAGGGAGTCGACGCAGAGCAGCAGCTGGCCGCCCGGCCGCAGCATCCGGTGGATCTCCTCCAGGATGGTCTCGGTGGCGAGGCAGAACGACAGCGCCCGAGCCTCGGCGAGGACGGCGTCGAAGGAACCGGGAGCGAACCAGTCCAGCGAGCGGGCGTCTCCCACCACCGGCAGAAGCGTCCCGGGACCGCTCCCCGGATCGGGCGGCAGGGCGCTGGTGACCACCCGGACGACCTGATGGCCGGTGCTCACCATCTGGCGGGCGAAGCGGGCCCGCGGGCCGGAGACGTCGAGCACCCGCGTGGGCCGGGACGGCAGCCATTCGCGGAGCTGGACCGCCGCGACCTCTTCGTAGAACGCCCAGTATGGGTCGTCACTGTTGGCTGGAGCCTCGCAGACCAGGGTGTTCGCTCGTCCGCGAGACGGACCCGGATCGGCGTCGGGGCCAGGCGGCATGAAACGTTCCTACCCTTCGAGGGGCGATGATGCGAGGTAAGTCACACACTCAAGGCGGAAGTCTGACAGATTCCAGGCTCGACCACGTCGTGTCCTTCCCCGTTCGCGCGGATAGATGCGCGCCGGATTCGCCGTCCACCGCCGCCGGCCCCGGGCAGGTCCCGGGTGATGGACCGCCCACAGCTGTGGACGGCGGGCGGCTGCTGGTGGTTCCCGGCACGACGGAGTCGACGGTGCTCTTCCTGCACGGAGCCGGGACTGGCACGGACACGCCGCTTTTCGTACAACTTGCGGCATATCTCACCTCTGTCGGGGTGCAGGTGGCGCGGCTGGAGATGCCGTACCGCGTCGCCGGACGGCGGGCGCCGGACCGGCCGGCCCGGCTCGACGCGGTCGCGATCGCCGCGGTCGGGGCGCTGGGCCCACCGCGCCTGTTGGCCTTCGCCGGCGCCTCGATGGGATCGTGGGTAGCCGTGCGGGTCGCGGCCGGGCTCGAGGCGTGCGGCGTGCTCGCCCTCGGCTTCCCGCTCCAGCCACCGGGAACCACGCCGGCAGGCAGAACCAGGCCGTCGAGGCAGGACGAACTTGACGGCGCGGGCGTCCCGGTGCTCGTCGTCCAGGGCGAGCGGGACTCCTTCGGGCGACCGGTGCCCGATCCGGAGCTCGGCCGCGAGGTCCATCTCGTCGCGGGAGCCGACCACTCCTTCCGGACCCGCCGACAGGATGCGCGTCCGCCCGGCGAGGCCGTGGCCGAAGCGGCCCGGGCCGGCGCATTCTGGCTGCGGGGCCGGCTGCGGGAATCATCCGCGGGCTGACCCGGTTGTGCGGGCAGTCAGCCGACAGTTAACCGGCAGCCCGACGACGTCGTGGAGGCTTCATGACTCCTGGGAGCAGCACCGGCCGGCGGTCCGCGCAGTCGCGGACCGCCGCCGCCTGGCCTTTGCCGAGCGTCGCGCCGATGCGCGCCCCGGCTTTGGCCGGGGTATCGTCCGCTCTGGAAGGACGGTCGCATGTCGCCCGGTCAGGTGTGGTGGACGCGGGGCGGGCCGCCGGGGAGCATGACGGTGAGGAAGTGATCCTGGTCGACGAGACCACCGAGGAGCGAGGCGCCCGTTTCGAGCAGGACGCCCTTCCCTACCTCGACCAGTTGTATGCGGCAGCCCTGCGCATGACCCGTAATCCCGCTGACGCGGAGGATCTCGTGCAGGAGACCTTCGTCAAGGCGTTCGCGGCCTTCCACCAGTTTCAGGCGGGCACGAATCTTAAGGCCTGGCTCTACCGGATTCTGACGAACACGTTCATCAACACGTACCGCAAGCGGCAGCGCCAGCCGCTGCAGAGCCCCACCGAGCAGGTGGAGGACTGGCAGCTCGCCGAGGCGGGGTCGCATACGTCCAGTGGGCTCAAGAGCGCGGAGACCGAGGCGTTGGAACACCTGCCGGACAGCGATATCAAGGACGCCCTGCAGGCACTGCCCGAGGACTTCCGCATGGCGGTGTACCTCGCCGACGTCGAGGGCTTCGCCTACAAGGAGATCGCGGAGATCATGGGTACGCCGATCGGGACCGTGATGTCCCGGTTGCACCGCGGTCGCCGGGGTCTGCGGAAGTCCTTGGAGAAGTATGCCTTGGACCGTGGGCTCGTGGCGGCCGGTTCCGCCGACGGCGAGGGCGGTGCGTCGTGAGCTGCGGCGGTCCACACGAGATCGATTGCCGGAAAGTACTCGACGCGGTCTTTCTGTATCTCGACGGTGAGTGTGAGGGCGGGCAGCAGAATCTGATTCGGGCCCACCTTGACGAATGCTCTCCCTGCCTGCGCGAGTTCGGGGTGGAGCACGAGGTGAAGATGCTCGTCGCCCGCAAGTGCGGCGGGGAGCGGGCGCCCGAGTCGCTGCGGGCGAGCCTGCTCGCCCGGCTGCGGGCCGTCCGGGTGGAGATCGACGCCGCCGAGTACCGGCCGGAGTAGCTGGGGCCGGGTGGAGCATCGGGCTACCTGGGGGCGGGCCGTGGCAGCCACGGCCCGCCGGGTGGCTCAGGTGTTCGGGCGCTTGCCGTGGTTGGCCTTGTTCTTCGCCCGTGCGCGCCGCTTGCGCTTCTTCTTCGCCATCAGGAATCTTCCTCCGTTCCGCTTCGACGTGCAGTCATCGTGCCAGTCCGCGCCGACGGGAGGTGACCGGCGGGTCCGTCGAGGCCCTCGTCCTCGTCGGCGTCGCCGAACCCGTCCGGTGAGCCATCGCCGAGGTTCCCGCGGGCCGGGGACTGCACCGCCCTGGCATGGCGGCGGGCCTGCAACGTGCGCCACGCCCGCACGGGGGCTATCGCTCCGAACAGTCCCAGCGCCGCGGCGATCGCCACGTCGCCGACGCTGACGACCGCGGGCGTCCAGGGCAGGGGCAGCGGGATGATGTCACTGAGCAGGCGCAGGGTCGTACCGTCCCCGGCCGGCGTGTGAAATGCCGAGGCCAGGATGTCGGAGATCGGTACACCGGCGCGGTCGGCCCCCCACCGCGACACCGGCATCTGGCCGCCGTTCGCGGTGATGACGGCGGCGTTGGAGATGAGACCGGTGACCAGGAGACCGAGTCCGGGCAGGCGGTTGTTCGCGCTGGCGAACAGGGCTGTGACCACGGCGGCCGCGATCCACGCCGGGCCGTGCAGGGCGGGCACGAGTCGGCCGATCGCGAGCACCAGGACCGCCGCGGCGACCAGCCATGGTCGGGAGACATGGATGCGGGCGAGGGCGCCGAGAGTTCCGCCGTGGGCGAGGCCGACGCCCAGACCGCATAGCAGGGTCAGCACCAGAAGTACGAGCACATGCGTAGTGTGCGGCGTTATGAGCGACAGTCCCAGCACCGGGCGGTCGCGTCGTCTCAGCGTGCCGGCCCGGATACATCCGGGGCCCAGGGACGTTGGTCGGACAGCCTCGGCACACTACGCTCTTGCCAGATTCACCGCCGCTGAAGGGAGCCTGATGGCCGAGGAAGTCCGCGCTGAGATGGTGGCCAACGTCTGGAAGGTCGTCGTCGGTGTGGGAGACCCGGTGAGCGCTGGTGACGCCCTGGTGATCCTCGACTCCATGAAGATGGAGATCCCCGTGATCAGCGAGGACGGCGGGACGGTCGCCCGGATCGCGGTGCAGGAGGGCGACGTCGTCCAGGACGGTGACCTGATCGCCGTGGTCGAGCCGCTCCCCACCGCCTGATCGTCCTTGTCCGGCGGGATAGCGGCTGAGGGATCCGATGCCTCAGGCGATGTCCTAA
>NZ_CDWTMG010000188.1:0-9539 GCF_977945845.1 Frankia sp. CcMO1 | reverse complement strand
CCCTAGCAGGGGTCGTCGTCGGCGCAGCCGTCCTCCTTCTTTTGACGTCATCCCCGGCCTGTTCCACGGCCACCGTGTTTCCCGTGCTCCGGAAAAGGGGATCGGTTAGCGTCGCCAAGGTGTCCGACACCGTGAAGACCACCGTCTCACCGGACATACCGGCATCCCCGGGCGTACCGGCGCCGACCGCCTCCGGGCTCGCGCCGGGGTGCGCGGTGCCACTGGGCGTGACCTGGGACGGGTCCGGGGTGAACATCGCTGTCGTCGCCCCCGGGGCCGAGGCGGTCGACTTCTGCCTGTTCGATGCCGACGGCCGCGAGACACGCCATCGACTTCCGGAGCGTGACGGCGGGGCGTGGCATGGCTATCTGGCCGGCGTCCGCCCCGGTCAGCGTTACGGCCTGCGGGCACACGGTCCCTACAACCCGGAGCGGGGCCAGCGGTACAACCCGGCGAAGCTGCTGGTCGACCCCTACGCCCGATTGGTAGCCGGGACGCTGCGCACGGACCCGGCGATCTACGGGTTCGGTGGCGGCGACCCCTACGGCTTCGAACCGGACCCGCGGGACTCCGCACCGTTCGTGCCCCGCTGCGTCGTGACCGGGCCCGGGCGGGCGCAGCGGGGCCCCGCCGGGACCAGGGACTCCGGATTCGGGGACCTCGGGATCGGGGACCCCGGATCCGGGAGTGGCGGTTCGACGGGTCACGGCGTACATCCGGGCGTACATCCGGCGGACAACCGGCCCACCATCCCCTGGTCGGACACGATCATCTACGAGGCGCACGTACGCGGGCTCACGAAACGTCACCCGGGCCTGCCGCCACGGTTACGCGGGACGTACGCCGGGCTCGGCCACCCGAGCGTCCTGGCGCACCTGCGCCGGCTCGGCGTCACCGCGATCGAACTGCTGCCGGTGCACGCCTCGGTCTCCGAACCGGCCCTGCTCGAGCGCGGAAAAATCAACTACTGGGCCTACAACACCCTGGCCTTCTTCGCCCCTCATGCCGGGTACGCGGCCACCGACGACCCGATCGGCGAATTCCAGGCGATGGTCGTCGCCCTGCACGCCGCCGGCATCGAGGTGATCCTCGACGTCGTCTACAACCACAGCGCCGAGGGCAGCGAGCGGGGCCCGACGCTGTCCCTGCGCGGCCTGGACAACACGACCTATTACCGGGTAGAGCCGATGGATCCCCGGCGCTACCGTGACGTGACCGGCTGCGGCAACACCCTCAACACGTCCTCACCGCACGTCGTGCGGCTGATCTGCGACTCGCTGCGGTACTGGGTGACGGAGATGGGCGTCGACGGGTTCCGGTTCGATCTCGCCACCGCGCTCGCCCGCAATCCCGACGCCTTCGACCCCGCGGCAAGCCTGCTGACCGCCATCCACGCCGACCCGATCCTCGCCACGGTGAAGCTGATCGCCGAGCCGTGGGACGTCGGCTGGGGCGGGTACCAGGTGGGGGGGTTCCCGGCCCCCTGGGCGGAGTGGAACGGGCGGTTCCGCGACACCGTGCGCGACGTGTGGAACAGGCACACCAGCGGCGTCGCCGATCTGGGCTATCGGGTGTCCGGCTCGTCGGACCTGTTCGAGCACGGCGGCCGACGCCCCTGGGCATCGATCAACTTCGTCACCGCCCACGACGGCTTTCCCCTGGCCGACCTGGTCTCCTACAACGAGAAGCACAACGAGGCCAACGGCGAGGGCAACCGGGACGGCGAGGCGGACAACCGCTCGGCGAACTACGGGGTGGAGGGCGCGACCGACGACCCGGTGATCCTGACCATCCGCCGCCGGGTGCGCCGGGGACTGATCACGACGCTGCTGCTGTCCACGGGCGTCCCGATGCTGCTCGCCGGCGACGAGTTCGGTCGCTCGCAGGGCGGCAACAACAACGCCTACTGCCAGGACAACGCGGTGTCCTGGCTCGACTGGCCGACCGACCTCGCCGGATCGGTGGACGTCGCGGAGCCGGACCACGCCTACCCCGACCCGGCCGGCCCCGACCCGGCGCTGTGCCGGCTGGTGGGCGGGTTGGCGGCACTGCGCTCCGCCGAGCCCGTGCTGCGCCGGGGGCGGTTCTTCCACGGCGGCCAGTCGGCACCCGGGCGACTCGCGGACATCACCTGGTTCCGTGCGGACGGGGCGGTGATGTCGGTGGCGGACTGGAACGCCCCGCGGGTCGCGACGCTCGTGGCCCATGTCGCCGGCAGCCCCGTCGCTGAGGATCCTGCCGGCGGGCGGGGGACGCACGATCGACCGGCCCACGGCACTGGCCTGGTGTACGTGTTCCATCCGGATCGCGGCGACACCGTCGTCACCCTGCCCGGTGCCCCCTGGGCGGCCCGCCACGACCTGCTGCTCAATACCGCCGACGACGATCTCGCCGGATTCCCGGCGACCGTCGCGGTACCGGGAACCAGCTATGCCGGCGGCGAGTCCCTGACCGTGCTGGGCCACAGCGTGCTCGTCCTACGAGCCCATCCCCCCGGCACGGCGGCTTCGCCGCGGTGCGGGGACCCCTAGGGGTTGGTAACCAGGCCCAGTTCGGTGATGCTCGCGGTGAGTGCGTGCCGGGGCAGCACCCGCACCGTGTAACCGAAGGGTCCGGTGCGCCCGAGCGGGATGGTGCCCTCGTAGCGGTGACCGCCCTCCCCTTCGCCAACCGGCTGCAGGAACAGCGTCGAAGGATCCAGGATCCGGTCGGTCTGGTCGATCCGGCCGTAGGAGGCGAGGACGTCGACGTCTTCGAGGGCCAGCTCACCGAGGTCGATCGTGGCCCGCACCACCAGCGACTGGCCCACCTGAGGGGTGTCACCGAGACCAGCGGAGTCGACGTTGAGCACGCGGACCCCGGGCCACGCGGCCTGCACCCGGCTCTTCCAGGCGGCCAGGTCCCGGGCCCCGGCGAAGCCGCCGGCGGCGGCGGCCCGGGCCGAGACACCGGCCGGCACGTAGTATCGCTCGACATACTCCTGGACCATGCGGCTGGCCAGGACCTGGGGACCGAGAGCCGACAGGGTGTGCTTGACCATCGCGGCCCAGCGCCGCGGGATGCCGTCGCCGGGCTCCGAGTCGTAGAAGCGGGGGGCGACGGTGTTCTCCAACAGGTCGTACAAGGCGACGGACTCGATGTCATCGCGCCGGTCGGGGTCCTCGACCCCGTCCGCGGTCGGGATCGCCCAGCCGTTCTGGCCGTCGAACATCTCGTCCCACCAGCCGTCCCGGATGGACAGGTTCAGGCAGCCGTTCAGCGCGGCCTTCATCCCCGACGTGCCGCACGCCTCCAGCGGACGCAGCGGGTTGTTCAGCCAGACGTCCGATCCGGAGTACAGGAAGCGCGCCATCCCGATGTCGTAGTCGGGGAGGAAGACGATGCGCGACCGCACGGCCGGGTCGTCGGAGAACTGGACGATCTGCTGGACGAGCTGCTTGCCACCATCGTCGGCAGGGTGCGCCTTGCCGGCGATGACCATCTGGATCGGCCGCTGCGGGTGCAGCAGCAGCCGGCGCAGCCGGTCACGGTCCCGCAGCATGAGGGTCAGCCTCTTGTAGGACGGCACGCGCCGGGCGAAACCGATCGTGAGGATGTCCGGATCGAAAACCGACTCCACCCACTCCAGCTCACCGGGTGCCGCGCCGCGCTCGAGCCAGGAGGCCCGCAGCCGGCGGCGGACCTCGGTGACGAGGCGTTCCCGCAACTGCCGCCGGGCGGCCCACACGACCTCGTCGGGCAACGCGGAGATCTTCTCGAATCCGGCCGCGTCGTCGGAAAGCAGGCCCGGGCCGGGCTCGCGGTCAGCAAGCTCGATGATGGGCCGGGACACCCAGGTCGGGGCGTGCACCCCGTTGGTCACCGAGCCGATCGGGACCTCGGCGGTGTCGAAACCGGGCCACAGCCCCGCGAACATCTCCCGGCTGACGATGCCGTGCAGCTTGCTGACGCCGTTCGAACGCTGCGCGAGCCGCAGACCCATGTGGGCCATGTTGAAGACGTTGGGGTCGGCTTCCACCCCGAGCTGCAGGATCCGCTCGACCAGCACACCGGGCCAGCCGTTGTCCCCGCCGAAATGGCGGGCGACCAGGCTGCGAGGGAACCGGTCGATGCCGGCGGGGACGGGGGTGTGGGTGGTGAACAGCGTGCCGGCGCGGGCGGCTTGGAGCGCCTCGTCGAAGCTGAGCCCGTTCTCGACGAGCTCCCGGATCCGCTCCAGGCCGAGGAAGCCCGCGTGCCCCTCGTTGGTGTGGTACACCTCGGGCTCCGGAGTCCCGGTCACCGCGGCGTAGGCGCGCAGCGCACGGACACCCCCGATGCCCAGCAGCATCTCCTGGAGCAGCCGGTGGTCGGTCCCGCCGCCGTAGAGCCGGTCGGTCACCCCCCGCTCGGCCGGCTGGTTGTCCTCGACGTCCGAGTCGAGCAGCAGCAGCGGGACCCGTCCGACCTGCGCCTTCCAGATCTGCGCGTGCAGCGTGCGACCCTCGGGCAGACCGACGGCCACCTTCACCGGCATCCCCGCCGGATCGGTCAGCTGGGCCAGGGGGAGCCCGTGCGGGTCGATGCCCGGGTACCGCTCCTGCTGCCAGCCGTCCCGGGACAGCGACTGCACGAAGTACCCGGCCCGGTAGAGCAGGCCGACGCCGATGATCGGCACGCCGAGGTCGCTCGCGGTCTTGAGATGGTCGCCGGCGAGGATGCCGAGGCCGCCGGAGTACTGCGGCAGCACCTCGGTGATACCGAACTCCGGGGAGAAGTAGGCGATCGCCGACGGGGCGCCTTCGGCCTTCCGCTGCTGATACCACAGATCGGCTGTCAGGTACTCCTGGAGGTCGTCCGCGACGTCGGTGAGCCGGCGCACGAACCGGCGGTCGGCGGCCAGCGCGAGCAGCCGGTTATGATCCACCTCGCCGAGCAGGCGGACCGGGTCTCCCTTCGTCGCCCGCCAGAGCTCCGGATCAACAGACTCGAACAGGTCCAGCGTCTCGGGATGCCAGGACCAGCGAAGATTCAGGACTAGTTCCCCTAGTGGAGCAAGCTGCCCGGGGAGCTGCGCACGGACGGTGAACCGTCGGAGGGCTCTCACGAAGACGTGAGCCTAGACAGTGCCGGCGACGTCGACACACCCGGGTGCGGCCAGCTGGTCCCGGCCGGGAAACAACTGTCATGTCGACCCGATGACAGCCAGAATTGTCCGGAACCGGGGACCGGAACCGCTCTTACTCGCTGTCTCGGGCGGTGCCCACCTTGGCCGCGAGCGCGGCCATCACCGCGGGGTCGCGCAAGGTCGTGACGTCGCCGAGTTCCCGGCCTTCGGCAATGTCACGCAGCAACCGGCGCATGATCTTACCGGACCGGGTCTTCGGCAGGTCGTCGGCCCAGATGATCCGCCGCGGCCGGGCGAGCTTGCCGATCCGCCTGGCCACGTGCTCGCGCAGCTCGGCCTCGTCGCCCGAGCGGTCACCGGCGAGCGTCACGAACGCGACGATCGCCTGGCCGGTCTGCTCGTCGTACTCTGCGACCACCGCCGCCTCGGCGACGGCCTCATGGGCGACGATCGCCGACTCCACCTCCGCGGTGGACAGCCGGTGCCCGGACACGTTGATGACGTCGTCGATCCGCCCGATGATCCAGAAGTAGCCGTCAGCGTCGAGGCGCGCGGCGTCGCCGACGACGTAGGTCGACGGGCCGAAGCGGGAGAAGTACGTCTTGACGAACCGCTCGTCGTCCTTGTAAAGGGTGCGCAGCATGGATGGCCATGGCTTGGTGATCACCAGGATTCCGGTGCCCTCGGTGACCGGCTCGCCGTCCTCCGAGAGCAGCGCCGGGCTGATACCGGGCAGCGGCAGGGTCGCCGAACCCGGCTTGGTCGACGTCACGCCGGCCAGCGGCGAGATGAGCACGGAGCCGGTCTCGGTCTGCCACCACGTATCGACGATCGGGCAGCGACCACCGCCGATGACCACGTGGTACCACAACCATGCCTTCGGGTTGATCGGTTCCCCGACCGTGCCGAGTACCCGCAGCGAGGACAGGTCGTGCCGACCGGGATACCGCGCGCCCCACTTGATGCACGTACGGATCGCCGTCGGCGCCGTGTAGAACACGGTGACCTTGTACTCCTCGATGAGCCGCCACCAGATGTCGTAGTCGGGGTAGTCCGGCGCCCCCTCGTACATCACGCTGGTCACGCCGTTCGACAGCGGGCCGTAGACGATGTAGGAGTGCCCGGTGATCCAGCCGACGTCCGCGGAACACCAGTAGACGTCGGTGCCCGGGTCGATGTCGAAGACCGCCCGGTGAGTGTAGGTGGCACCGAGCAGGTAACCCGCGGTCGTGTGCAGGATCCCCTTCGGCTTCGCGGTCGATCCGGAGCTGTAGAGGATGAACAGGGGATGCTCCGCGGACAGCGGTTCCGGCGGGCAGTCGGGCGCCGCCGCGGCCAGCAGTTCGTGGTACCAGACGTCCCGGCCCGCGGTCATCGGCGCCCCGGTACCGCCCGGCCCGGGCACGACCACAACGTGCTCCAGTGCCGGGAGGTCACCGAGCTCCGCGTCGACGGCGGCCTTCACCGGCGCCGTCCGCCCTTTGCGCCGCGCGCCGTCCACGGTGATCAGCACCTTGGCGTCGGAGACCTCCATCCGCTCCCGGACCGCGGACGGCGCGAAACCACCGAAGACCACGTTGTGGACCGCGCCGATCCGGGCGCAGGCCAGCATCGCGACGGCCACCTCGGGAATCATCGGCAGGAAGATCCCGACCACGTCGCCGGCGCGCACGCCGAGCGAACGCAGCCCGTTCGCCAGCCGCTGGGTGTCGGCGAGCAGGTCCGCATAGGTGACGGTGCGCCGCTCTCCCTCCTCCCCGTGCCAGTGGAAGGCCACCCGCTCGCCGCGCCCGGCCGCCACGTGCCGGTCCAGGCAGTTCTCCGACAGGTTCAGCGTCCCGTCCGCGAACCAGGTGTAGAAGGGCGGGTTCGAGTCGTCGAGTACCTGCGTGAACGGCGTGTGCCAGGTCAGCAGCTCCTCGGCCTTGCGAGCCCAGAACGCGTTCGGGTCCGCCTCGGCGGCGGCCCGGTCGGCGTCCATCGGCCGGCGCCGGGTGAAGGCCGCCGACGGGTCGAAACGCTCCACTGACAGCAGGCTCTCCAGGGTCGCCTCGAGATCGGCGACGTTCTCGAGACCGGTCGGGACGCTGACACCTGTGTCGGCCACGGCTCCTCCTGGGTCGGCTCGGGACGAACAGCACGGTCATACTCTGCCCCTCGGTCTACCACGAAGGCCCGTCAACTCTCAGGAGTTGCGCGGCAGGTTCCGGCGGTCGGCAGGTTCCGGGAGTGGGAGGGGACCGACTGGTGGCCGACAGTTGGTAATGTCCGCTACTTCCAGTTAGGGGCTAGTGCGCCGGCTGGAACCAAGTGATCCCCGAACCCGATCGGGAGATGATTGATGAAGATCAGCTCGTGTCGGCCTATCGTGACGACCGACACCTACAGCGACACCGAAACCATCCTCAAAGCCGGCGCCGTCGACGATCTCGGCGGGCGGGGGCGGGGTGGGGAACGCCGGGGTGCCGGACGCCTCGCCGGTCGTCGAGGGGCCTGAAGCGGGAGGAATGCGGATGAGTGTGGTGCGGCTCGAGGTTGACGGCGGGATCGGCACCATCCGGTTAGACCGGCCGCCGATGAACGCGCTGGATTCCACGGTCGCCGCGGAGCTGCGGACCGCCGCGGTCGAGGCGACCCGGCGGTCGGACGTCCGCGCGGTGGTGCTCTATGGCGGGGAGAAGGTGTTCGCCGCCGGGGCCGACATCCGGCAGATGGCGCCGATGGGTTACGCCGAGGTATCCGCCTGGGTGGGCGATCTGAACTCCACCTTCGAGGTCGTGGCCCGGATCCCGAAGCCCGTGGTCGCCGCGGTGACGGGCTATGCCCTGGGCGGCGGGTTGGAGCTTGCCCTGTGCGCGGACGTGCGGGTCCTGGCCGAGGACGCCCGGGTCGGCCAGCCCGAGATCCTGCTCGGAGTGATCCCCGGTGCGGGGGGCACCCAGCGGCTGCCGCGCCTGATCGGCCCGTCCCGCGCCAAGGACCTCATCTTCAGCGGCCGGCAGGTCCGGGCGGCCGAGGCCGCGGAGATCGGCCTGGCCGACGCCGTCGTTCCCGCGGGTGAGGTGTACGTGCAGGCGAAGCGGATCGCGGGCCGGTACACGAACGGCCCGGCGATGGCGCTCGCGGCGGCGAAGCACGCGGTCGACGACGGCGCGGAGATCGCGCTGGCCGAGGCGCTGCGCCTGGAGGCGGCGCTGTTCGCCGGGCTGTTCGCCACCGAGGACCGGCGGATCGGAATGGAGTCCTTCCTCGAGAGCGGGCCCGGCAAGGCCGACTTCATCGGCCGCTGACCGGAACCCCGTGCGGTGCCTGTGGTAGAGGTCCCCGGATGGCGCCGAAGGCGCCATCCGGGGGCTACCGCATGGCCAGGTCGGCGATGACCGGCCGGTGGTCGCTGCCGAAGTCGCCGCCGACCTCGAAACCCGTCACCGCAAACGCGGGTGAGGCCAGCACGTGGTCGATGCGCAGCACGGGCGGCAGGATCAGGCTCTTGGAGTTCCAGGTCGGTTGCCACCCGCCGCCGACGACGTCGTGCGCGTCGCGTACCCCCGAGCTCACCAGCCGGCGGAACGGCCGGTGGTCCCGGGTGGCATTGAAGTCGGCGGCCATGACGACCGGCAGCGTGGCGTGCTCGAGTTGCGCGCGCAGCGTGTCGAGCTGGGTCCGCCACTGGTCGGTGTAGGCGCTGGTCGTCGGTGAGATCGTGTGCACCGCGTACACGACGAAGCGTCGACGCTCATCCACCTCCACGGTGGCCCGCAACGACATCGATCCGCCGACGACCGGGGCCGCGGCGTCGTGCAGCGGGAAGCGGGAGAACACGGCGGCGCCGAACGCACCCGGCTCCGGGTACACCTCGCGGTACCGGTAGCTCGCCAGCGCCCCGGACGAGGTGACCCGCGCTAGGGTGAGCGGGGAGAGCTCCACGAGGACGAGCACGTCCGGGTTCGCGGCGCGGATCTGCGTGCCCAGTCGGTCGGCGCGGTCGTTGTAGTAAAGCAGGTTTGCCGACATCACCCGCAGGCGCGCGGCACCCTGCGGGGCCTCCTCGGCGCCGCCGGGGAGAACCTCGGGCAGGGTCCAGAACAGATGGATGGCGATCAGGGCCATGGAGATGATCATCAGCAGGTTGCGGCGGAGTGCGAAGGCCACCGCCACGGTGGCGTAGGCCGGGAGGTAGAGCAGTTCGGTCCCGGCGTTGATCGCGGAGTAGGGCCAGCCCACCGCATCGTCGAGATGGGCCAACCGGCCGAGGGCGACCCCCCGAGCCTGGCCGCTGTGACCCACGCGACGATCACGACCAGGGGGCGGACCGGGAAGGCCGGGCGCGGCCGGGGCTCCGGGGCGGCGACCGGGATGTTCTTGTGCCGGGAGATGGGGTCGATGTCCGGCACGGCGGAACCGGACTCCTGCGCGGAACTCACTGCACTAG